>NZ_AFGF01000119.1 GCF_000219125.1 Acetonema longum DSM 6540 | reverse complement strand
GCAGACGTTGCTCTTACCTAGCATCTGAAGCTTTTTGAACGGTCCCAGATTCGAGGCTGCAGATGAGTTTTGCAATAGGCTTCTAGATAGAGGCGAACGTCTCAGTGGGCATCATAAATATCCCGGCTGGATTTCCGCCGGGGTATTGTTTTAAGAGGAAAGACCATTTTCCGGGGTGAGAGAATGTTTAGCAGGGATTTATGGCAGGAGGCAAAAAAAGAGAGGCTCCGGCTGTTGGCCGTCCTGGGGCTGAGTCTGGCCGCCGGCGGCATGACGGTGGCTCAGGCCTGGTATCTGGCCTCGGCTATTAGCCGGGTGTTTCTGGAAAATACCGGTTTGGCCGCTATCTGGCGTCCGGTCTGGCTGTTCCTGGTACTGGCTGCGGTCAAGGCGGTCACGGTTTGGCTGGCCGAGGGTCTGTCTTACCGGCTGGCGCTGGCGATGAAACAGCAGGTCCGGGACAGGCTGATCCGGCATATGATCAGCCTGGGCCCGGTTTACAGCCGCAGCCGGGAAACCGGCAGTCTGCTGAATCTGGCCCTGGAGGGAGTGGAGCGGCTGGAAGCCTATTTTGCCCATTATCTGCCCCAACTGGGGACCACGGCTTTCGTGCCGCTTTTGCTGCTGGCGGCAGTTTGGCGGCTGGACTGGGCCGGGGGGCTGATCCTCCTGATTACGGCGCCTTTGATACCGGCGTTTATGGTGTTGATCGGCAAATGGGCGCAAAAGCTGGAGAAAACGCAATGGGAGACCCTCAGCCGGCTTAAGGCTCATTTTTATGATGTGCTGGCCGGTATGACCACTTTAAAGATTTTTGGCCGCAGCTCAGAGCAGGTCGCCGTGATCGAGCGTCTCAGCCGCCAGTTCCGGGATACCACTCTGTCGGTGCTGCGGGTGGCTTTTTTATCGGCTTTTATGCTGGAGCTTTTATCCACGGTCAGCACAGCCCTGATTGCCGTGACGGTAGGGCTGCGGCTGTTATATGGCGATATGACATTTGCCGCGGCTTTGTTTATTCTGATCCTGGCGCCGGATTTTTATCTGCCCTTCCGTATGCTGGGAACTCAGTATCATGCCGGGATGGCCGGGGTCAGCGCGGCTGAGTCTATTTTCCGGTTCCTGGCCGTACCTCTGCCGGAGCGGCGGCCGGGGCCGGCGCTTTTGCCCGATTGTGGCTGCGGCATACACATTGAATTCCGCGATGTGTTCTATTCCTATCCTGACGGCCGCAGGGCCCTGAACGGAGTATCCTTTCAGGCGGCAGCCGGGGAAACGGTGGCTCTGACAGGGGCCAGCGGCGCCGGTAAAACCACGGTGGCCGAACTTCTCTTAGGGTTTATGACACCGGAAAAAGGGGACATTTTGATCAACGGGGTGAGCCTGACTGAGCTGAACCTGGCGGCCTGGCGGGAACAGGTCGCCTATGTGCCCCAGTTTCCCCATCTCTTCGCCGCCAGTGTGGAAGAAAATATCGCCTTTGGTCTGACGGCCTCCCGGGAGTCGATTGAACAGGCGGCAGCTGCCGCCGGGGCTCACGGCTTTATCAGCCGGCTGCCCCGGGGCTACGACACCCCGTTGGGGGCCGGCGGCCATGGCCTTTCCGGCGGACAGAGGCAGCGCATCGCCATCGCCCGGGCCTTTCTCCGGCAGACGTCTCTGCTGATTGTGGATGAGATGAGCGCCGGTCTGGATATGGAGAGCGAAGAATTGGCGATGCAGGCTCTCGCAAAGCTGGCCGAGGGGCGGACGGTGCTGGCGGTGGCACATCGCCTGACTACCGTTGCCCGGGCCCGCCAGGTGGTGGTCTTAGAACAGGGGCGGGTAGTGGAATCAGGCACCCATGCCGGCTTATTGTCTCAGGGCGGCTATTATCAGCGGCTTGTGACTGCCTACGGAGGCGCCTTATGAGAGAATGGCTGCGTCTGATGTCCTGGGCGCGACAAGACTGGAAAGGGCTGGTGCCGGCGGCTGTGGCCGCAGTGATGACGGTTTTCAGCCATGCCGGACTCCTGGCTGCCGGAGCTTATCTCTTGTCGCTTGCCGCCCTGCAGCCGCCTATAGGCGCCTTGTCGGCGGCGGTTGCGGCAGTGCGCTTTTTCGGCCTGAGCCGGGCGGTATGCCGCTATTTGGAGCGCTGGTCGGCCCATCGGGTCACCTTTGATCTGCTGGCCAAACTGCGGGTAAAGTATTATCAGCGCCTGGAACAGGCGCCGGCCAAGGCTGTGTCAGCGGTTAACGGTGCGCTGCTGGAGCGGTTGACCGGAGATGTGGAGGTCCTGCAGTATTTCTATCTGAGAGTGCTGCTGCCGGCAGTTGTGGCCGGGGCGGCCCTGCTCGGGATTTGGCTTTTCCTGGGGCAATTTTCCCAGGGGCTTCCCCTGGCTGTGACCCTGTTCTTCCTGTTGACCGGTTTAGGGCTGCCAGCACTCCTCCGTCGGCTGGAACAGCCTCATGAGGAACAGATCCAGGAGAAACGGGAACAATTCTGTGCAGTTTTAACCGATGCCTTGGCCGGGATGACCGAGATCCATGCCGGCAGCCGGCAGACAGTCTGGCGGGAGAGGCTGGTCCGGGCCGGCGGGGAATTGGCTGCCGCTCAGGAACAGAGATTCCGGCTGGCCGGCCTTCAGGACGCTGGCTGCGGCTTTTTGACTCAGGCAGCGATATCGGCTGTCCTGGTGTTGGCGGCTGCCGGCGTCCGTGGCGGTGAGATCCGGGGAGTGCATCTGGCCATGCTGGTATTGGCGGTCTGGAGCATGTTTGAGGCCGCTCAGCCCCTGTCTCACATTTTCGGCCACAGCCGGGAGACGCTGGCGGCTGCCGGACGGCTGTTCGGCTCAGGGGAGGATGTCCGGCCGGCGTCCGGGATGAAATCGGGCCATTGGCAACCCTCTTCCGTGGAGACAGGGCATAGCCGACTCTTGGTGAAAGACCTGACAGTCCGCTACCAGGAGGCGGGACAAAATGCCCTGGAGCAGGTGTCCCTGGATCTGCCTCCCGGCCGGAAGCTGGCAGTGGTTGGGTCCAGCGGCGCCGGCAAAAGCACTCTTTTATCGGTATTGCTTGGCCTGTGGCCTTATCAGGAAGGATCGGCCACACTGGACGGCCTGGAGCTGTCAGAGTGGGACCCTGACCGGCTGTGCTCCCATTTTTCTGTGGTAACTCAGGACACCTACCTGTTTGCCGCCAGCTTACGGGACAATATTCTCCTGGCCCGGCCCCGGGCTTCTGAGGCTGAACTGGCTGCGGCGGTAAGCCTGGCGTCTCTTGACGGCCTGGTGGCCCGTCTGCCCCGGGGATTGGACACCGTGCCGGGGCAAAATGGCCGGACCCTGTCAGGCGGCGAGAGGCAGAGAGTGGCTATTGCCCGGGCTTATCTGAAGGCGGCGCCGGTCTGGCTCCTGGATGAGCCGACGAACGGCCTGGATGCCGCTACGGCGGCTGCGATTATGCACTCCATTCTGACTCTGGCCGGCGATAAAACCGTATTAATGGCCACCCATCGCCTGGTTGAGACCAAATTGATGGATGAGATCCTGGTTCTGGACGGGGGAAGAGTGGCCGAGAAGGGAAATTTTCAAAGCCTGACGGCCACAGGCGGCCTGTTTGGCCGACTGTGGCGGCTGGAACAGGATCGTCTGCAGTGATAAGCGGCGTTTGAATAGAAAGGTATGGCGAAGTTACCGCTAAAATGCTCTTGTTAGGCTTCAATAAATTCAATTAACTCCTGATTGAATTTATCACGCTGATCATAGAGCAAGCCGTGGCCGCTGTATTTGAAAGGCACCAGCCTGGAATTTCTGATCCCCTCGTTTTGGGCAATGGCCAGCGGGAACAGGCAAACCCGATCATGATGACCATGGAGAATCAGGGTGGGAACGTGTATTTCCGCTAAATCAGAGAATAATTTTTCCTCGTCCAACCAGGAATTTGCCACGGCTGCCGTAGCCCAGCCCGCAGCCTGCAGGCCCATTTGAAAAAACCAGTCTGAGAAAGGCTGAGTTATATACTGAAAGAAAAACATCTCGGAAAATCCCCGCAGCATTTTAGGCCGGTCGGTCAAGGTCTCCTGAATAATGTTTTCTACAGCTTCCGCCGGCAAGCCATAGGGAAAATAGGGCCGCTGAATCAGGCTGGGAGCGGCGGCGGCAAACAGGGCGAGTTTGGATACTCCGTAGCCTTTATGGCGTGCCATATAGCGAATGGCAATCGCCCCTCCGGTGGAATGCCCTCCTAGTGTGACATCTTCTAAACCCATTGCCTCCATCACGCAGCGGATATCGTCGGCCAGCCGGTCATAGTCATACCCTTCCCAGGGCTTATCCGAATTCCCGAATCCTCTGACGTCAATGCCGACACAGCGGTATCCCCGGCAGGGAAACTGATTGAACTGATACTCAAACATACGATGGCTGGCCGGCCAGCCGTGTATGAATACAATAGTCTTACAGCCTTGTGGATTCACATCTTCCACGTAAAGATTTACGTTGGGCTGTACGCTGATATAGTATCCCATGGGAATCACTCCTGCTCATAAAGTCTCTCTAGTGGCAATATATTCACCGGAAAGCAAAAAGGAAAATAAGTCAGATTTCCGGCCCCGTTATACGGCGGCTTGCACAGCTTTACCATCGGCTCCAAGCAATATGATCCGCTAAATGTGAATCCAGCCGGAATCCCTGTACTGGACATCCGCTGCCATAACCGGGAAATCCAGAAAAGCTGCTTCGCGCTGCCCAATTTGTACAAGATTTGCTGAAATAAAACGGAGGAGTGTGCCGCAGGCATTTATAAAAGCAGGTGGCACGCTCCTTTTTCATGCAACGAATATTAGCTGTAGACGAACATGGAGTCTACAGTCTTTTATGGTTAGCAACTTTTAAAGCCGTATTTGCGGTAAAATAAATGTGGTTGAAGGCTTCCCGCTGCCGTCGCTCAGAGTCTGCCGCTTGCGGTCAAAGCAGGAGAGCGTATTGCAGCGCATAAGCTTCTAGGTCTATGAGACGGCCTGGCAAGCGGGACGGAGCCTTCGCGGTTGTGATTACACGCGCGGATGTCTTTGTTTTACAGCCCTCAAATCCTGTCAGCCATTGCCGTAGAGCGATATCTGGACTTGTCTGTTGTCGTCCACGGCGGCAAAGAAAACCGTTGTGGTGTTATTGATTCCTTGGCTTTTTAACTGAACAGAGAGCCAGTCTTCGGTTAAGCCGAGGCCATTTAACGTATGCTGTACTATCTTACCTTCCACAATGACCGGATGAGCAATGCCGCTGCTTGTTTTGGCGATTTCTAAATCCTGCGGACTTACCGGCGCCGTTTCCGGTTTTTTGTAAACCGATAATCGTCCATTGGCTTCTATAAGCGCCAAGCCCACTTCGTTTATATTAAAGATCCCTTCTTCTCTTAAAAATTCCAGGATATTTTCCAATGAATATTTAACTTTTTTAATATTTTTTACAATAAAGACCCCATCTTTGATCACAATTACAGGCTCGAAGGTTGTTAGCTTTTTAAATTGCTGATTTCTAATCGTCAGTTCGGAGAAAAGTTTCTGCAGGACTCCGATCGCTATAATAGCAAATGCAATATAGATGTGGTTTACTTCCGGCTCGGCGATATCTGCGCCCACGACCGACCCTAAGGTTAAAACGATGAGAAAGTCAAAAACAGGCAATTCTCCGACTGCCCGCCTCCCCATAAACAGGGCTACTAATAGCATCAACGGCAGAATCGTTAAAACCCGCCCCAGTATCTTGAGCAAATCCGCTGCAATTTCCATCGCTATGGCTTCCTTCCCGGCAGTAAGTATCACAAGCCAAATTATAGTTCTGGAATTATTATGTCCTGTATTTCAGGCTCGCTATGCGGCGGCGGGCCGATAAACGGCAAAGGATGGTGGCGTATTCGATTCCGCGAGGTTGTCGGCGGGTAAAAAAGAAGAAGGAGGAAACTGAGTATTTTGTATTCTTGTATTATAAACCAATAGTGGCTGTAATGGATCATCTGCTGATCGCCACCTTGCAAATAGACAGGAAATCATCTGCCTGTTTACGAAAAATGCTGTTGCGTACGGGATCAATAGTTTTGTGCAACAGCATTTTTCTATTTGTCTCACCAATAATGTAGTTCCATGTTTTTCCCTTTCATCGTGGGAGGCGCTGGCGGCATCGGCGGCTGCAGATTATTTGTCGGCCGGCTGCAGGATTTGCGGGGCATTTAAGCAAATTTATCAACTAATCAGACTGTTGGAACGGATCTTTCACAGTCATTTCGTTTAGGTGGTGCGGGAGTGAGGGGTGACTTAGTTGCAGATTTAACGGGAGATATGGCGATCCTGGCTCTGGTCGCCTATTTGTTCGGCCGCAGCGGCCTGATTGCCAAATGCGTCAATCAACCGTTGACCGGGCGCAATTGGCTTTTTTTGACGCTGATTTTTTCCGTTTTGTCCATTTATGGAACCTATGACGGGATTCCGGTGGAAGGTGCGCTGGCCAATACCCGCCTGATCGGCACCATCATGAGCGGCATTCTGGGAGGACCTTCCGTGGGTTTGAGCGTAGGGGTCATCAGCGGGTTGCATCGCTATGGAATCGGCGGGTTCACAGCCGAGGCCTGCGGCATAGCCAGCGTCCTGGGAGGTCTGTTGGCAGGCCTCGTCCGGGAAAGGGTAGGGCTGGCTAATATGACCTGGAAGACGGCCGGGACTACGGCTATTCTGGCGGAATTGATGCAAAAGGGAATGGTATTCCTTCTAGCCCGGCCCTTTGAGGCTGTCTGGGCCTTGGAAAGCGCCATTGCCATACCTACAGCTGTTGTGTCGGTGCTGGGTACGGTGGTGTTTATGTTTATCCTTAAGGACATCCAGATCCAGCAGGAGGTGCACGGGGCCAAGGCGGCGGACCTGGCCCTGGCGATTGCTAGCAGGACTCTGCCTTATCTGCGGCATGGCCTGAATCTCACGTCCGCCGGGGAAACGGCCAAGATCATCTACCAATTGACTAAAGTCGATGCGGTTTCGATTACGGATACAGAAAAAGTACTGGCCTTTGTGGGCAAAGGGAATGACCACCACAAAGCCGGCGAGCCGATCCTCACTCGCTCGACCCAAGGAACCATCGCCAATGCCTGCCTGTCGATTATTCGCACCGCCGAGGACAGGGGCTGTCCGGTACCGGGCTGCCCCCTGCAGTCAGGGGTGGTGGCGCCTCTGGTGGCTCACGGGACCGTGGTGGGGACAGTCAAGATTTCCCGCTCGGCAGAATCCGGGATCAGCGAGATGGATGTGCAGATTGCCCGGGGAATTGCCCAGCTTCTGTCGGTGCAAATTGAACTGGCTGAGATCGATGAACAGAAAAAAATGCGGGAGAAGGCAGAATTTAAAGCCTTAAGCGCCCAGATCAATCCCCATTTCCTGTTTAATACTCTCAACATTATTATGTCCTTTTGCCGCACCAACCCGGAAGTGGCGCGGGAACTTCTGGGCCATCTGGGGACGACGCTGCGATACAGTTTTGCCAAACACGGCGATTTTGTCACTATCGCCGAGGAAATGGAGGAGATCAAGGCGTATTTGGAAATTGTCAAATCCCGCTTTGGCTCCCGGCTGACCATTAGCATGGATGTGGATGATACCGTGTTAAATACGGCTATTCCGGTTTTGGCCGTACAGCCTTTGGTGGAAAATGCCATCCAGCATGGACTGTTTCCCAAACTGTCCGAGTGCCATCTGGCCATTACCGCCCTGAAAGAAGAGGACACCGTGCGCATTTCCGTGTTTGACAACGGTATTGGCATAGCCAAGGAAAAACTGGATCAGCTATTCTCCGAGACAGTGGACGGCATCGGCGTGCAGAATGTATACAAGCGTCTGAAGGGAATTTATGGCGCTGATTACGGGTTGACCCTGGACAGCCGTCCCGGCTTTGGCACCTGGGCCACCATCCGAATTCCCGCAGGGATAGAGGTGAGCTGCTATGAAAATTGGGACGATAATTGTGGATGATGAACCGCCGATTGGCGATGAGATTGAGTTTTTGCTAAAAACCGAAGCCGATATCACTGTTGTCGGGAAATATACCAACTCACTGGAGGCCTGGGAAGCTATCCGAGAGAATTCCTGCGATCTGGTTTTTCTGGATATTAACATGCCGGGGCTGACCGGGCTGGACCTGGCCCAAAAGTTGTCCTATCAACCTCATCCGCCCTTTGTCGTGTTTATTACCGCCTTTCCTGAACATGCCCTGGAAGCCTTTAATACGCCTGCAGTAGGCTACATCACCAAGCCGGTTACCTCCGCCAGCCTCACCCGGACCCTGGGCAAAATCCGCACCCTTGCGAAACGCACCATCAACCTGGAAAAACCTCTACCGAGCAAAATTTGCGTGTTGCAGAACGGCAAAATTATTCCATTGAACCGCCAGGACATCGTATTTGTCTATGTGAAAGATAAAGATGTTTTTGTCCGTACCCAGGCAGGCGAATACGCCACTTCCCTGGCCATGCAGGAAGTGGAGCAGCTTTTGGGCGGTCAGAATTTCTTGCGGGTGCACCGCCAGTATCTGGTGAATCTGGACCAGGTCGGCGAGATAATTCCCTGGTTTCACGGTTCCTACCTCCTGCGGATGAAGGACAGTGGCTCGCAAGAAGTGCCGGTCAGCCGGAACAAAATCAAAGAGTTAAAAAGTATGATGGGGCTGAAATAAAAAGAGGGTCGTTTCACTAATATAATTTGGTAAAACGATCCTCTTTCTTTTAACAGACTCCACTGCTAACTCATCTGCGGCCTCGAAACTGGAAGCGTTCAAAAAGGTCCAGATGTTAGGAAGGACGAGAAAGCCACGCGCAGACAGTACGTTAGGGAGGGTGGGTGCGACAATGCTGGAAAGATGCGCAGCATCGTGAAATCTGGAAAAAGTATGCAATTTTTGGGGTGGTCAGTACGAAAAAACTATTGAGATAAAACCCGAAAAGGGATACTTTCTGAACAGCGTGCTCCCGCAGGACTGACAACGCAGATGGGTCTTTTTCAACGCTTCCCTAAACGAGATCCAGCCATTTCCAGTAGGTTGCCCCTAGCAGCAGGATCAGCACGAAAGCGATGATGGTAAGAGGAATGCCGGTGCGAATGAAATCTCTAACTTCAAAGGTTTCCGTGCCGTAAGCAATCATGTTCTGGGGTGCATTTACCGGCAGGATGAAGCCGAAGCTGACTACGTACTGCAGAATCATGGTCATGCCGATGATATTAATGCCAGGCGTGGTTACGCTTTGCAGCACGGAAATGACGATCGGAATCATCGCCGAGGCCAAAGCGGTGGCACTGGCAAATCCCAGGTGGATGATGATCAGGAAGGCGGCGAGAACGGCCAGGATGACCAGCGCGGGCATGCTCTGCAGGCCGAAGGCGCTGACGATGATTTTAGCCAGCCAGGGGGCGGCTTTGGTGGACAAGAGAGCCGAACCCAGGCTGATACCCACGCCGAACAGGATAATGGTGCCCCAGTTGATTCGGGGCGAAGCCTGCTTCCAGTCCATGACACCCACCCGGGGCAGAAACATCAGGGCAATGGCCACAATGGTGGTAGTGGAAGTATCAAAGTTATGGAGGACCTTCTCGGTGGCCCAGAGGAACAGGAGCGTCAAAGAAATGCCCAGCAGTTTCTTTTCATTGAAGGTCATAGGGCCCATTTCGGACAGGAGACGCTGCACTGCGGCTTTGCCGCCTTCGATCTCATCTTTTTCCGGCGGCATGAGTTTCATTAAAACATAGTATAATACGACCGACATAATGGCGGAAAAGGGAGCGGCGGCGACAAACCATTCAATCCAGGTGATGTCCACGCCCAGCTGGGATTTGATAAAGCCCACGGCAATCATGTTTTGAGCGGCGGCGGTCTTGATGCCTACGTTCCAGAGACTGTCAGCCTGAGCGGTGGCGATCATCATCACGGCCGCAAACCGACTTTTAATGTCCACACCGAACGCCAGAATAATGCCCATGACGATGGGAACCATGCAGGATACCCGGGCGGTGGTGCTGGGCACGAAGAAGCTGAGGACAAAACCCACGATAATGACGCCGATTAAGACCCGGTTGGTTTTGGCGCCGATTTTGGACAGAATAAATAAGGCGATGCGCTTGTCTAGGCCAGTCTGGCTCATGGCTGCGGCCAGGAACAGGGCGGCGGCCACCAGGGCGAAGGCGGTATTGCTGAAGCCCCCCAGGGCGATTCCCAAGGCCTTGCTGGTACCCATCAGGACTTTGGGATTGGCGATATCCGGCGAAATTCCCAGCAAAATAGCCATCAAGCTCATGATGACAGCAGCGCTGACCGGATAAGAAATAGAATCGCTCATCCAGACGATAACCGAAAAAATCAGAATGCCGATCATGCGCTGGCCGGCTATAGGCAGGCCTGCCGGCGTCGGCGCCAGGATGATGCCGAGAAGGACGATGAAGCCGAAGATGAGGCCATAGCGTTTGAACAAAGGCTCTCGAGCCGTTTGCTGTAATACTGTTTGCACCACTTACACCCCTTTATTTAATGATAATTTTTTGATAATTGAATTATAATGAAACCGGCAGGGGTAAGGCGAAACAATTTTACTCAGATGCCAAACTTATAGCCCCAAAAGATGAAAATCGGGCCTGAGCGGCGGCTTGGTTAAGAGAAAATTCTGATATTATGATCTAAAATGATGACGGCTCCGAAACACTTAACAATAAAATGCAGTGCTGTTTCTGATACCATTAAATCCAATTAGACATGATTATAAATAAAATTCATTGATCGTCGGGATTCAAGGACCAGACATAGAAGCAGGAGACCGGAAATCGGTCTCCTGCTTCTATGGATTTATCTGTTTTTTCAATGGGGTCTTAAACCAGTCTGGCTCTCAGCTCCTTTATCCTGGCCCCGATATCCGCCGCTCCTACAATATCTGTTATCAAGGCGAAACAGTCTGCTCCCGCTTGCCTGACAGATGCGATATTGTCAGTCTTTATGCCGCCAATGGCTACAGAGGGCAGGGGGATATGCTCGGCAACATATTTTACATAGTCAAGTCCTGTGGCAGCGCTGACATCCTTTTTGGTCCGGGTGGCAAACACCGGACCCACCCCGATATAATCGGCGCCCCGTTTTACCGCTTCCTGAGCCTGCTGGGGAGAGTGGGTGGACAGGCCGATGATCATTTCCTCTCCCACCAGTTGGCGGACTTCCTCGATGGGCAAATCCTCCTGGCCGATATGCACTCCGTCAGGTTTGACAAGCAGCGCCAGATCAATATCATCATTGATGATAAAGGTCACGCCGGCTTTTTGGGTCATCTCCCGAATCCGGATGCATTCCTGATATTTATAAAGCTTTTTTTTCTCTTTTTCCCGGTATTGGATTACTTTTACACCGGCATCGATCATCGCCCGGACTACCTCAATATTGCTGCGCCCGTTAGAGTATTCCTCGGCGGTAATGCCGTAAATATCGGCGGCTGGCCACTTGCCCCGCCGGGTTGAAGCGTGATTCATATACAATCATCCTCCTCTTTACTAATCCATGCGATAACTCATCTGCGGCCTCGCCCCTGGGCCTTTTTCAACGGTCCCCTATTGGCTGCCAGTCTTGGTATAACGGCTGGTACCCCATTTGGCGAAGGGCGGCGCTCATTTCGGCTACATTCCGTGGGTCGGAGATTTCAAACTGCCCGGCATTTTCCTCCTTATCGATCTGGGCCCCTACGGCGGTATGAGATCCGGCCGACATTTTAGTTACGCCCAAAGAGAGGAGATTGTCGCGAAAACGGGCATTTTCACGGGTGGATATGGTAATGCCCGCCCGGGGCAAGAACAGCCGCAAGGCCAGCAGGAACTGCACCATTTGTTTATCGGTGACCGGACAGCGGGGCTGAAACTCGCCGGCATGGGGCCTGATGCGGGGCAGAGACAGGCTGATTTCAACGGCCGGATACTGATTCTGCAGGTAGTGGGCGTGAAGGCCGGTGAAAAAGCCATCCCGTCTCCAGTCATCCAGCCCCAGCAAGGCGCCGATATTGACCGAGCGCATGCCTGCCCGGCAGGCCCGTTCCGGCGCGTCCAGGCGAAAGCGGTAATCTTTTTTCGGACCGCTCACATGAATCAGGTCATAATACTCCTCATTGTACGTCTCCTGATAGATGGTGAAGCCGTCCACGCCTGCGTTAACCAGCTGTCCGTATTCTTCCTGGGTCATGGCATACACTTCGATGGCGATAGAGGTAAAATATTTTCTCAGCACTCCGGCGCAGTCGGCGATGTAGTCCGGGCTGGAAATGGCCCTGGCGTCGCCGGTCAGAATCAGGATGTGCTTGAGGCCGGTGGCGGCAATCCTCCTGGCGGCCTCCTCCACTTCCTCCAGGGACAACTGCTTGCGCTTCAAGGGGTTGCGGACGTTAAAGCCGCAGTACTGGCACTGGTTGCTGCAGTAATCCGACAGATAAAGCGGTGTATATAAAAGAATAGTCTTGCCGAAATGCTGGACCGTCAAGCGCCGGGCTTTTTGAGCCATGGCCTCCAGATAGGGTTGGGCCGCCGGGGACAAAAGCGCCAGAAAATCCGTCGGCAGCAGCCGGTCCTGGCCCAAAATCCGCTCGATCGTTTTGCTGCCCGGGTTACAGCCGGCCGAATCATAATCCCGGTATTTTAGATACTGTTCATAAAAACTCATGCCATCCCTTCTTTACTAAAAAATCATTCATGTAGAAAGCCGGTCAAAGGCGACGACGCCTGAGCATATTCCTGCCTGCCGCCCAGTCCGGCCCAATAGGCCTGCCGTCCTGCGCTGACCGCCTTGCCGAAAGCCTCGGCCATTAAACCCGGGTCAGCGGCGCTGGCGATGGCGGTGTTCAACAGACAGGCCGCTGCCCCCATTTCCATGGCCTCGCAGGCATGGGAGGGCCTGCCGATGCCTGCGTCTACGATCACCGGCAAAGGAATCTCATCAATGAGGATGCGAAGCAATTCCCGCGTCTTTAATCCCCGGTTGGTTCCAATCGGCGCTCCCAGGGGCATCACGGCGGCGGCGCCGGCCTCTACCAGGCGTTTGGCCACCATCAGGTCGGGGCTGATATAGGGCAGCGCCACAAACCCCTCCCGGGCCAGTATCTCGGTGGCCTTCACCGTCTCATAGCCGTCGGGCAGCAGGTATTTATTGTCGGATATGACTTCGATCTTGATCCAGTTGCCGCAGCCGGCGGCTTTGGCCAGCCTGGCAATCCGCACCGCCTCCTCGGCGTTGCGGGCCCCCGAGGTATTAGGCAGCAGCTGCACTCCGGAAGGAATATAGTCCGTCACATTGCCCACCTGGGAATGAAAATCCATCCGCCGCAAGGCTACTGTGATGACCTGGGCGCCTGACCGCTTCAGCACCTCAGAAATAAGAGAATCGGAAGAATATTTGCCTGTACCCACAAACAGGCGGCTGGAGAGCGTTGTCTGGCCGATAACCAGCGGATCGGTATTGCTGTCCATTGCTTACCCTCCTCCCACAAACCTCAAGACTTCCAGTTGATCATTTTCCTTTAGCCCGATACTGCCCCACTGATCCCGTTCCACAACCTGCTGATTGTACTCTACTACTGCCTGGCCCGGGTCCAGGCCTTTGTTGCGAAGGTATTCCAGCAGCGTCATCCCGGCGATAGCTTCCTCTTGCCGGCCGTTTACCCTGATGAGCATTTTTTTGCCTCCTATCATGATTTTTTGGCGCTAATGAAAAAGGCTTACCTGACGGTAAGCCTTTTTATGCAAACACTACAGAGGCTTCCCTACGATGGCATTAACCATATCAGGTTCAAAGGGTTGGAGCCGCAAGCTCCTCTCAGCCCCCTGCCGGGGCACCCCCACCAAAATTATTCAATTTCTTTTATTATAGACCCGGATCGGTGATTTGTAAAGAAAATCCAAATTCTAATTCGCCGTTTGCTGCTTTTTGATGCTCAGCGTTTCTCTCTCTTTTCCTTCAGCAGGGCCATGGGTATAACCGATTACATCAAAATACTCGCTGAGGCGTTTGGCCAATACCTCGTAGTTCGGGTCTTTTCCGCGCAGGCAGGAGGATAAGTGTACTACGTCCACCCCGTTTTTGCGCATCATTTCGATTTTATGCTCCATATCGCCGCCGGCATGGGAAAAGGTGATGAGTTCGACGTCACCTTTATAGCCGGCAAAGGCGTCTTTACGTTGAAAAAAGGCCTGCAAACAGCCTTTGCCGGTACAACGCCGCATGGTTTCTTCCCTGACCAGAATTGCGATTTTCATAAAAATTTCCTTTCGAGCTGTAATGTTGGCTGATCAACATCTACCTGCCGGATACTCTGCCCCTTTTATCCACCCTTGCCAATAGAAGATGGGATCTACTTAGACAGCCGGTATTGCGACGGTATTGCCTGCGAAACAAGATGATCCAACCCGAGGCGGTTGATGGTTTGCCCCAGCCGTTCTTTATTTTTGGCGTTGTTCCGGTAATAATCCACGATGCGGCGGATAAGAGCCGCTGTTTCCTCCGCCGGTACATTACCGGCTGCAATGCTTCCTACCTGAGCCTGCCTGCCGGAACTGCCGCCGAGGATCACAGTAAAACCGGCAGCCGTCCCAAACAGGCCGATATCCTTGACAAACACTTCGGCGCAACAGTTGGGGCAGCCGCTTACGCCGATGCGCAGCTTGCCGGGAGTTTGCTGATCAAAGAATTCTTCATCCAGGGCCAGACCCAGGGCGGTGCTGTCCTGCTGGGCTCTGGGGCAGTCAGGCTTGCCGGCGCACATCGTCACGCCCCGGATGGTATTGCTGAGGAACGACTCCGGTCTCATGCCCAGCTCGTTCATCGCCGCTTCGCCGTCTGCCAGGGTTAACCCGATAATCACGATATTGCCGCCGGCAATCTTGAGCGTGCCGCCGTACTTTTCGGCGACAGCGGCAATCCTGCAGAGGTCCGCCGGGGTTGCCAGGCCGCCGGGAATATGCGGCGACACAGGAAACCGGACCCGTTTATTCAGAATCGGTATTTTCGCTAACGGTATATTCATGGGCTCCTCCTGCTCCTTCTGCGAGATGTTTCTTTTCATTATATACCAGCAGCAAAACGTATGGATGTGATTTGGGTCACATGCCGGTTTGCCGTTCCCTGTCCTGTTCGGCTATGGTAGAGCGAAATACTGCTGTTAAATCACTCAGAAGGCGGCCGGCAAGCTGCAGCTCTTCCTTACTGTATTGATTTAAAATAGCCGTGAATTTTTCTGCTGCCTTCTCATGCAGGATTTTATGCACCTGAAAGATTTTTCTGCCTAGCGGCTTCAATGAATAATAGGTTTCTTTCTGATTATTTTCCAGGCGCCGGAGTTCGATCAGGTCCTTTTTTATTAATTTAGCCGTTATTTTGGAGATGCCGCCCTTCGTTATGTTTAATTTTTTGGCAATGGCCGTGGCATTGATCTGTTCATTGCGTTCGATGCAGTCTATGACGTGACACTCCGCTAAGGATATACTTACATGCTGCAGTTCCGCCCAGCACGGATCGCTTAAAATCGCCTGCAGTATCCTTTTCTCGTGGTCTTCCATATTGTTAAAGTTATAGATCAACGTCTCAATCTTCTGTATTACTTTCTTGACTTCCCATTCTTTATTCTGCATGCTATCAACCTAACTTTATAAAATACTGTTCAGCCGGAAACACCACTATTATACATGATATCAGGCTAAAAAAAAACTTGATCAAATGATTTACAAGGAAACAATATTTTGCTATAATCAGATTGTTTCCCGGGAAACAATCTGATTAGGAGTGATGAATGATGAAAATCGATTTGTCAGTAGCAGTTACAGAAGAAATCGTCAATACCCTTTCTAATCTTGGCGCGGATAAGCAGATACCGCCTGTGGCGAAATTCGGCCATATTGGAACCCATTTTGACATTATGGATAAAGAATTCCATCTGGAAAATACCGAGAGAACGGGCAAGGTGTTTGATGTCAGCCATGTAAAAGGCCGGGATATCGAGGCAACGGACATCGATGCCGCTAAAATTGCCGAAAACGATTTTGTCATGTTTCATACCGGCTGCCTGAAAGAAAAAAAATACGGCAGTCCGGAATATTTTACGGCCCATCCCGAATTATCCCAGGCATTGATCACCTATTTGGTAAATAAAAAAGTAAGCCTGATTGGCATTGATACCGCCGGCATCCGCAAACCGGCGGAACATCCGCAGGCCGATAGGTATTGCGCCGACCATGGAATCTTTGTTATTGAAAACCTGAATAACCTGGATATCCTGTTGCAGGAAAGCAAGGGACGCAGCTTCATGGTACACACTTACCCCGTCAATTATCTGGGTTTGACAGGTCTGCCCTGCAGAATCGTTGCGGAGATTTAACCGGCTGTTTTGTTTTAGAACCCTAAAGGTGAATAGTCCTGCCCTGTTATACGAATAAGCCTGCTCCCAAAAGGACGGGCTTATTCTTGTTCGCCCGTAGTCTAAAAGACAAGTATGAGCGAAAACGATAATCAATTTCGATTATTTATATCGTTGCTTTCATTGACGTAAAATGACTGCTGTCATACAATAAAATTACAGGAGCCGCTTGTAATAAATAATAATTCCTGGTGCAGATTCGGCTGGTCATTATTCCGGAGATTATATCTTCCCTCCGACCGCCTGGAGCTGCCTTTTCCGGGCGGTTTCTGATATCAGAACGGCTTTGCCGAAGGAGGGTTTTCATATGCAAACGGTTAAAGCGTGGCAGGGGTTTACACAGGGAACGTGGCAGACAGGCATAGACGTGCGTGATTTCATCCAGAAAAACTACACGCCCTATGCCGGCAGTGCCGGTTTTCTGGCTGCGGCGACATTCCGCACCAAGCGTTTATGGGAAGAGTGCCTGAAACTGCTGGAAGCCGAACAGAAAAACGGCGGGGTGCTGGATGTAGACGTGACGGTTGTCTCGACCATTACTTCGCACCAGCCCGGCTATATTGCCCGGGACCTGGAGGCTGTCGTCGGCCTGCAGACAGATGCGCCGCTTAAACGCAGCGTCATTGTCAACGGCGGCATCCGTATGGCCGAACAAGCCTGTGAAGCCTATGGCTATAAACTAGACCCGGATATTAGCGAGATTTATCATCACCATGCGACAACGCATAATACGGCCGTGTTTCAGGCCTACACCGACGAGATGAAACTGGTCCGCCGCCTCGGGATTATCACCGGCTTGCCGGATGCTTACGGCCGGGGCCGGATTATCGGCGATTACCGGCGGGTGGCTTTGTATGGGACGCAGCGGCTGATCGGGGAGAAACAGAACGATCTGCGGGCACTGGCTGGGCAGCCAATGTCAGAAGAGGTGATCCGCAGCCGCGAAGAAATCGCGCAGCAGATTCAGGCGCTGCACGACCTCGAAACAATGGCGTCCACGTACGGCTTTGACATCAGCCGGCCCGCCGAAACCGCGGCTGAAGCTGTACAATGGCTGTATTTCGCCTATCTGGGCGCGATCAAGGAACAGAACGGCGCGGCAATGTCGCTGGGGCGGGTGTCCACCTTCCTCGATATCTATTTTGAACGCGACATCAGGAACGGCGTTCTCAGCGAGGCTGAGGCGCAGGAACTGATGGACCACTTTATTATTAAGCTGCGGCTGGCAAGGCATTTGCGGACGCCGGACTATAACGAGCTGTTCGCCGGGGACCCGCTGTGGGTAACGGAAGCCATTGGCGGCATGGGGCTGGATGGACGCACGCTGGTGACCAAATCTTCTTACCGCGTGCTGCATACATTATACAATCTCGGACCTGCCCCTGAGCCAAACCTGACGGTGCTCTGGTCACAGCAGCTTCCGCAGGGCTTTAAGGACTTTTGCGCCAGAGTATCGATCGATACCAGCGCTATTCAGTATGAAAGCGATGACATCATGCGGCCGTCTTACGGCGATGATTACGGCATTGCCTGCTGCGTGTCCGCGATGCAGATTGGCAGGCAGATGCAGTTCTTCGGCGCCCGCGCCAATCTCGGCAAGGCGCTGCTGCTGGCGATCAACGGCGGGCGGGATGAAATCAGCGGCGAGCAGGCCGGCCCGGAACTGCCGGTGCTTGACGGCGACTATCTGGATTATGAGACGGTGCGCCGCCAATACTCTGTGGTTTTGGACTGGCTGGCCGGCTTATATGTGAATACGATGAACGTTATTCACTACATGCATGACAAATATGCCTATGAACGCCTGCAAATGTCGCTGCACGACTCGAATGTGGGCCGGCTGATGGCCTTTGGCGTTGCCGGGCTGTCGGTAGTGGCCGATTCGCTGAGCGCGATCAAGTACGGTAACGTGAAGGTCGTCAGAGATGAACGGGGCATTGCCGTTGGCTTCGAAAACAAGAACGAGTTCCCCCTATATGGGAATAATGACGACCGGGTAGATGCGCTGGCGGCCGAGGTCTGCAATGAATTCAGCAATAACCTCCGCCGGCATCCAGCCTACCGCCAGGCGGAGCATACGCTGTCGATCCTGACCATTACCTCTAATGTCATGTATGGCAAGAAAACCGGCGCTACGCCCGATGGCCGCAGCAAGGGCGAGGCCTATGCCCCCGGCGCCAATCCGATGCACGGGCGCGACAGCAAGGGAGCGCTGGCGGCTGTGGCGTCTGTCACCAAGCTGTCCTACGATGACTGCCGTGACGGCATTTCCTACACCTTCTCCGCCGTGCCGGCGTCGCTCGGCAAAACATCAGAGGCGCAGGTGCGCAACATGGTCGCCGTTCTTGACGGTTATGCCGCCAAGGGCGGGCATCATATCAACGTCAACGTACTGGACCGCAGCGTTCTTGAAGACGCCATGGCGCATCCGGAAAAATATCCGCAGCTGACGATCCGGGTGTCGGGGTATGCGGTCAACTTTGTTAAACTGTCGCCCCTGCACCAGCAGGAAGTCGTTCATCGCACCTTTTATAACACGCTGTAGAGGCTGTCATGCGCGCTTATTACCATTCGGTCGAGACATTTGGCACGGTGGATGGCCCGGGCATTCGCTATGTCCTGTTTTTAGCAGGCTGCTCCATGGGCTGCACGTTTTGCCATAACCCGGATACCTGGCAGACTGGCGATAAACAGATCACCGTCGACGAGGTCCTGGCCGATATGGAGCGCTACCGGCCGTTTTATGAGAATTCGGGCGGCGGGTTGACGGTATCGGGCGGCGAACCGCTGCAGCAGGCCGCCTTTGTCGCCGCCTTGTTCGCCGCCGTCCGGCAGGCCGGTTTCTCCACGGTGCTGGATACTTCCGGCTGTGGAACGCAGCAGGACTGGGACGCCGTGCTGCCGGTCACCGACATTGTCCAGTTTTCTTTAAAGGCTGTCAACCCGGCCACTCATCGGCGGCTGACCCGGACCGACGGCGCGGCGATCAGGAAAAATTTCGCCTATGTGGCGTCGCAGCCGGTGCGGCTGGTTATCCGGTTTGTGGTGATTCCCGGCCTGACCGATACCAGGGAGGAAATTGAGGCGCTGGGGCGCCTGCTGCAGGAACTGCCGGCATCGGTCGGCGTCGAATTCCTGCCTTATCACGCGCTGGGTAAGGAAAAATGGCGGCGGCTCGGCCTTCCTTATGTGTTGGAAGCCGTGAGAGAAGCTGATGCCGCCGATATCGAACGCGTGAAGGCGTATTTATCCCCCTGGCGCTGAGTGGTGATTAACAGGCAGAGTCGTTTCTGCCTGTTCTTTTTCATTTGAGGGTATCGCAAACGTTTTTATATAGAAACGCATGCGATACCCCTTTTTGCGTTGACGGGGTTGTAAGGGTGGGGGCGATGCGGGGCTTTTAACAGGGTTTTAGCAAAAACAAATGATATTGATTTTCATTATCAATAATGCTATGATAATAAAGAATGGATTTTGCCACATCAGTTTGTAAAGGAAGGATGAACACTATGGCAACAAGCAGAGGCCCCCGCTTCAAATTATGCCGCAGGCTGGGCGTCAATATTTTTGGCCATCCCAAGGCGATGAACCGGGCCCGGAAAGAGAACAGCCGGGCGGGGCGGAAACTCTCGGAATATGGTCTGCAGCTTTTGGAAAAACAGAAGATCAAGGCTTATTACGGCATCCTGGAAAAGCAGTTTGTCCGCTATCTCGAGCAAGCCAAAAAGAGCCGTGAAATTACCGGGGTCGCTCTGCTAAAGTCTCTGGAGTGCCGCCTGGACAACATAGTATACCGCTTCGGGTTCGCTAATTCCATCCGACAGGCGCGGCAAATGGTCACTCACGGCCATATCCTGGTTAACGGCAAACGGGTGGATATACCTTCCTGCGCCGTCAAAGTCAACGACGTCATTTCACTCCGGGAAAAATACCGGAACAATGTGCTGTTCGCCGCCAATTTCCAGGAACTCCAGTCCTTTAACCTGCCTTACCTTGAGAGAGATCTGGACAATTTCAGCGGCAAATTGCTCCGGTTGCCGGAAAGATCGGAAATCCCCATCGAAGTCAATGAAATTCTGGCTATCGAACTGTACTCCAAATAGCATGTGCAAATATAGCCGACATTTTTACTGGGAACATCTGCTGTCCACGCCGCGGGATCCCTGGCAGACTTCTTTCATTACGGCCGGCAGCGCCGGCAGGGCCCTCTTTGTCAATACTGTTATCATCGATTACCGGCGAAACACCCTGGACAACAACTGGGCCGGATATCCGGATGTCAAGGCGCTGCTGGGCTTTTTGCAGTACCTGCATCTGCCGCTGGTTTTTTACCATACCCTCCGTCAGAATGAGGAGGAACTTTACTTTCCGGTTTGCTCCAGCGATGAATTCCTGAATATGATTGCGGACTCGGAATCCCGCTACGCGCCGGTCATGCGGGAGGCAGTCCTGGAACTGAACGGCTTGTGGAAACTGGATGAGGAGCAGTGCCTGGCCCGGCTCCGGGATTTTTGCCGCTGCTTTAACGCTTTCTGGCGTCAGAATGACTATATTCTGAATATCAGCCTCTTTGCCAATACCCGGGACATTGCTCATTATGTCCTGGATCAGAGTGAATTTCCCGAAGTATTGGAGGAGGACATCGGCCTGACGGCCGACCAGTTATTTCATCTGTGCGATAATTTCTACCGTGAGCCGCTGGTACGCAGAAACTTCGTCAAACTGCTCAACCATAAAATCGGCTGCGTGATCTGAACGCTGGCGCCGATGGGAACAGTACTCTCTTGCTCATGTTCTGGCATGGATTGAGGGAAGTACTGTTCCCGTTTTGGTAAAAGGATAATTCGATTTTCGAATGTATACTGTATACATTCGAAAATCGAATTTACATTAGCGACTGAAGTGACTATACTGAAAATATGAAAAATTATAATTTGAAATCCCACTTGGCAGATTCCTATCGTACGTTGCCCAGTCTGATCACCGGAGTATTGCGGGAAAAAATTCTGTCGGGGGAACTTGGCGGCGGCACGCCGCTGAAACAGGAAGAGCTTGCTTCACAGTTCAACGTCAGCATGAGCGCTTTACGGGAAGCATTAAAAAGCCTGGAAGCGGAAGGCCTGGTTCGATTTTATCCCAATCGCGGGGCGATAGTCAGTGAATTGTCGGCAGCGGAGGCAAAGGAGATATTTGAGATTCGTCTGTTTTTGGAATTGGGCGCTCTGGAATTGGCCATTCCCAATTTGAAACAGACGGAGTTGGATGCGGCGGATGGGTTTTTGCAGGAAGCGGACGCCCAACTGCAAAATGACCGCTGCAGCGAGCTGAACTGGCGATTCCACGAGGTGCTATACCGCCCTGGCGGCAACGACAAACTGCTGTCGCTGATTCAAACCATGCATAACAATGTGGAACGCTACATGCGCCTTTATCTGTCTACATTGCATTATCATGCGAAATCGCAGGCCGAGCACAGGAGCTTACTGGAAGCCTGCGCCCGAAGTGATATCAAAGGAGCGCAAGAAGTGCTGCGGCGGCATATGACCGATGCCTGCGCCAGCTTAAGCGGCTACCTGCGGCAGGCGAATAAAGGGGAGGTATAAGAAGTGTCAACTAAACGCATTGAGGCATTCAAAAAGTCCTATGTTTACTCTAAGCCGTCCATCAGCGCCAAACGGGCGGTGGTTTTCACCGAGTCGCATAAACAGACTGAGGGAGAGCCGGTGATTATCCGCCGGGCCAAGGCTTTCGCTTCTGTGTGTGAAAGCATACCGGTCACGATCTTCGACGATGAATTGATTGTCGGCTCGATCAGCGAGTTCCGCAAATCCGGCATCGTTTGCCCGGAGTACTCCTGGAAGTGGGTCAATGAAGAGATGGATTCGTTTGCCAGCCGCAATCAGGACCCTTACTGCATTGACGAACAAACCAAAGCAACCCTGCGCCAGGAGATTTTCCCCTATTGGCAGGGTAAGTCGCTGGAGGAAACCTTTTTAGCGAGAATTAATCCGACCACGGCGAAAGTGCTGGTAGATACGGGCATTATCGATAATGATTCCAAATGGCGCAATGCAGTCGGCGAGGTAACCGCCGATTACCAGGATGTCGTATTTCAATACGGCTTTGGCGGGCTGAAGCGGCAAGCCGAGCAGCATCTGCAGTCGCTGGAGCCGGTCAGCGCCGAGGCGCTGGAAAAGATAAACTTCTACAGCGCCGCCGTATTGGTCTGCGGAGGCATTGTTACCCTGGCCCGCCGTTACGCCGCCCAGGCCGAGACTTTGGCGGCAGCGCAGAAGGATGCCGGCCGCAAGGCGGAATTGCTGGAGATTGCCCGGATTTGCCGCGCCGTGCCGGAAAATCCTCCCCAGTCATTCGCCGAGGCGATTCAAATGGTCTGGTTTACCCAGCTTGGCTCCATCCTTTCAGAAAACTCCCTGGCGCTCAATCTGGGCCGATTCGACCAGTACATGTATCCCTATTTTTCCAAAGACAAAGCCAACGGCGCCATTACTGACGATAAAGCGCAGGAATTGATCGAAGCGCTTTGGATCAAGCTGTCGGAGTGGGTGTGGGCCATTTCCAGCAATACCGCCAAGTTCTTCGCCGGCTACAACTCGTTCCAGAACCTCACTGTCGGCGGCCGGACCCGCGACGGCCGGGACGCTACCAATGAGCTTTCCTACATGTGCCTGCAGGCCACGGAGAATGTAAAGACCCATCAGCCCGGTCTCAGCGTGCGGATTCATCCCGACACGCCGGAAGAATTTTTGCTGGCTGTGTGCAAACTGGTCAGTGTGGGCACGGGTTTCCCCGCCATTCATAACGACCGGGTCGGCTCGGCGATGCTGCTGGCCGCCGGCGTAGCGCCGGAAGATGCGAGGGACTGGAATAACTGCGGCTGCGTTGTGCCGCATTTCCGCAAGATCGGCGAGTGGACGTCAGCCGTTAATATCAATTTCGCGGCGGCGGTCGAATTCGTGTTCAACGGCGGCAAACACCGCATCAGCGGTGAGATGATGGGGCTGCCCGGACAAGGCATTGATGCACTTGATACCTATGAAGCGGTAGAAGCCGCCTTCTGCGAACAACTGGCCTATCTGGTCAAACATGCGGTGATCGGATCGGTTACCGCTCAGCAGATTCATGCGGAAATGGTGCCCCGGCCTTATCTTTCCATGCTGGTTGACGGCTGCATGGAAAAAGGCCGCGATTTGAGCAAGGGCGGAGCCAAATACAATTTAGGACCGGTGCTGACCGGTATTGGCGTTGCCGATTCGGCGAATTCACTGGCGGTCATTAAAAAGCTGGTGTTTGAAGAGAAAAAATATACGCTGCAGGAAATCTGCCGGGCTCTGGAAGCTGACTGGACTGGCTATGAAGAACTGCGGCAGGCGGCGCTTGCCTGCCCCAAATACGGCAATGACGACGATTATGTTGACTCTATTGCCGTTAGAATTACTGATTTTTACAACAAGGAAGTTATCGCCTATAACGATTATTTCGGCTCGCGCTTCAATTCGGCGTTCATGGGCATTTCCAACTATATTCCGGCCGGCAGCGTAGTCGGCGCCACCCCCGACGGCCGGAAAGCGAAGAGTCCGCTGACCGAAGGCGTTTCGCCCCACGCCGGCACCGACCTGACCAGCCCGACGGCGGCGATGCGTTCGGCCGCCAAAATCAATCACGATGTCCATTCCGGCGGCACGCTGCTGAACGTGAAGTTTGCGCCCGAACTGCTGCAGTCGGCAAGGAACCAGCGCAATCTGGCCTCGGTGATCCGGGCGTATTTCGCGCTGGGCGCCTTCCATGTCCAATTCAATGTCATTTCCACGGAAACGCTGCGCAAAGCGCAGGAGCATCCCGAGGACTACCGCGATCTCCTGGTGCGGGTGGCCGGCTACAGCACGCAGTTCGTCAACCTGTCGCGGGAGGCCCAGGACGCGATTATTGCCCGTACCACGTACGAATCCTTATAGTTAGTTGGTGATGGCCATGCAATCTGTTTCCGGTACAATCTTTCAAATACAGCGCTGGTCGATTAACGACGGTGAAGGCATTCGCAGCACGGTTTTCCTCAAGGGCTGCCCTCTGCGCTGCCAGTGGTGCGCCAATCCGGAATCCTGGCATGGCAATCCTGAAGTCTTGTTCCTGCAGGAAAAATGCACGGGATGCGGGCAGTGCGCTGTTGTCTGCGACGCTGCCGCTGTCCGCATTGATCCCGTGTCCCGCAAGGCGGTTACCAGCGGAGCCTGTCTGGGATGCGGCAAATGCTGCCAGGTATGCGCCGGCGGCGCCAGAAAGCAAATCGGCATGCGCGTAACAGTTGACGATGTGATGAAAATCATTCAGCGCGATGCCGTGTTTTACCGGGAGTCAGGCGGCGGCGTAACCTTTTCCGGCGGCGAGCCATTCCTGCAGGCGGAGTTTCTGCGGCAGCTGGTGCTGGCCTGCGGCCGTATCGGCCTTGATACCGCCGTTGAGACCTGCGGCTTTTACGACTGGCAGCAGGTAGCAGATATTTTTGCCCATTTGAACTGTGTGTTTATTGACTGCAAGCATATGGACGACGCCATTCACCGAAAATGGACAGGGGTCGGTAACCAGCGGATACTGGAAAACATCCAACGGATCTCCCAGCTGCCGCTGCGCACGATTGTCCGGGTGCCTCTGATCCGGGAAGTCAATGCCAATGAACAGAATATTCGTGAGATGTGCCGGTTCCTGGTGCAGAAAACAGGGGTGCGGGAAGTGGAATTGCTGGCATACCATGACTACGGCAAATCGAAGCATCACGCCGCCGGCTTGCCGGACATCACCTTTTCCGCGCTCGGCGAGGCGGAGACGGACCGGCTGAAGCAGATCATCGCAGACTACGGGATCACACTGGCTGATTTCAAGTAATAAAGCCTGTGAGCTATTTTAAGACTTTTCTCCTAATGGCGAGGAGTCTGTTGCAAAATTCATCTGTGGCCTAGAATCAGGGACCGTTCAAAAAGGTTCAGATGCTAGGTAAGAGAAACGCTTGCGTTTCCGTAGTAGTAAAGAATTCAAGTGATTTTTCGGCTTATGAGAGATCACCGACTATCGCCACTCTTCCGAAAAGTCACGAATTCCGATACAGCGCGACGAGGACGCGCGTGAGACTGTACGTTTGGAGGGTACGTCGAACGCGCGCCCGCAGGAGGCTGAAGTGACGCAGATGAGCCTTTTTCAACGGTCTCCTGGGACAAATAGCCAAGGGCCTGCGCCCTGCCAGAGCTTGCCGGGATTTGACCGGCTGCAGCAAGGGCGCCCCCTTGTTCATTATATTGTCGCAATTGCCGAATAAATTAAAGCGAAAACTGAGGAGGAGACTATGCAAAACAAACAAGCGGCATTTGACTTTATTGACAAGCATCAGGAGGAAATGATTTCTCTCTGGCGGGAAGTCGTCAGCATCGAGAGCGGCCCCCATGAAAAGCCTGGCATTGATATCGTAGCAGATCATTTTCGCAATTTTCTGGAAAAAACTGGCGCAGCATGCCGTTCCGTGGACTTTTCCGAAGCCGGCAATATGCTGATCGCTGAGATTGGCGCCGAACGTTCCCTCCCGGGTGTGCTATTCCTGGGGCATATGGATACCGCCATTCCTGCCGGCGCGATCAAAGAACGGCCCTTTACCATAAAGGAAGGCATCGCCTACGGACCTGGAGTCCTGGATATGAAGGGCGGCATTGTCGCTGCTTTGTACGCGATCAAGGCACTGAACAGCATCGGCTATGACAGCCGGCCGCTCAAGGTGCTGCTGGCAGGCGATGAAGAAGTGCTGCACGCCCGTTCCACCGCTCCCGATGTGTTTATCAACGAAGCCAAAGGCTATGCAGCCGCTTTCAACGTAGAAACCGGCTTCACCGATAACGGCATTGTTGTCGGGCGCAAAGGCGTGGCGCAATTCATGATCGAGGTAAAAGGCGTGGCGGCTCATGCGGGCAATGACCCGGAAAATGGCCGCAATGCGATTCTGGCCATGTCCCATAAGATCATCGAGGTTCAGGACCGCAGCAGCTGGGGCGCCAACACGACCTATAACGTCGGCGTGATCCAGGGAGGGACAACCTCTACCGCGGTTCCCGATTATGCAAAGGTTCTGATTGATGTGCGCTATATGGACCCGGATGATCTGCCGGCGATTACCGGCCGCCTGGAAAAGATTGCGGCGAAGACCCATCTCGAAGGAACTACCGGCACCTGTAAATATATGCACGGCATCAAACCGATGAAAACCACCGACGGGGTTAAGCAGCTATTTGAAATTGTAAAGCAAGCCTCCGAAGAAAACGGCTTTGGCGCGCCATATGCGAAGTTTGTCGGCGGCGCTTCCGATTCCGCCTATTCAGTGCTGGCCGGCGTGCCGACCGTATGCGCCATCGGCGTGAAAGGCGGCCGCAACCACAGCCCTGAGGAATTCGCGGTTGTCGATTCCTTGTTTGAACGGGCGAAATTGCTGATCGCCAGCGTGCTTAAACTGGACAATTAGACGATTTTCTGATCGCTGTTGCCATAAATACAAGGAGGAGTGCAAAATGACAGAAAAAAAACAGGAAGAGTACAAGGTTACCTGGAAGGGATGGCTGGCGCTGATTATTCTGCTGATATCCTTTTCCGGCATCTTTGCCCAGTCGACGGGCCCGTGGCGGGCGCTTGACTTTCAGGTTCTCACCGGTCAGTTTGGGAAGATCGCCGACGGAGCAATCTTTACCGGCAAAGGCGGCATCGGCGCGCGTGACGGCTTTATGTTCGCTTTGACCTTGTTTCCGACGCTGATGTTTGCCCTGGGCTGCGTACAAGTCGCAGAGTCTCTGGGCGCTCTGCGGGCGGCGGAAAAATTATTCCGTCCGATTCTGCGCCCGCTGATGGGTCTGCCGGGAGCCGCCGGGCTGGCGTTTGTCAGCAGTGTGACCAGCTCTGACGTGGGAGCGGTTATGACTAAGGGCTTGGTAGAGGACAAAATGATGACTGACGATGAACGAACGATCTTTGTCGCTTATCAGTATGCCGGCTCCGCGCCGGTCGTCAACACCTTTGGAACCGGTGCGGCGCTGCTGCCGATCAGTGTGCTGCCGGTAGGCGTGATTATTGCGATCATCATGTTTGTCAAAATTTTAGGCGCCAATCTGGTCCGGATGTATCTGTACTGGCAAGCTAAACGGGAACTAACAACAGGAGGTGCCGCTAATGGCTGAGTCGACTTCCGCCGTCAATTTGCAGAAAGTAAAACCAAGCATCGTTGAAGAATTCGTTGCCGGCGCTAAAAAAGGCTTTTATATCGGCGCCGAAATGATCGCGCCGGCCATGGTGCTGGCTTATGTCCTGATTCAGTTTCTGGAAATCACCGGGCTGATGCAGGGGGTGGGCAAACTGCTCGGACCGGTGATGGCTGTATTTGGCCTGCCCGGCGAAGCGATTATTGCCCTGGTCGCGGCATTTTTTGCCAAAGCGGCCGGCTGCGCCACTGCGGCCACTCTGTATGCAAAAGGCGTCATCACTGCGACCCAGGCGACCATTTTGTTTCCCGCCTGTGTTACTATGGGCACGCTGATCGGCCACTTCGTTCGCATTGTTATTGTGGCCAACACCAATCAAAAAAGGCACCCGCTGCTTTTATGCGTGCCGCTTGTCGACGCTGCTGTAGCCATGATTATAACCCGGGTTATTTTGAGCGTCTGGGGAATCAACTAATTCGCGGCAATGTCGCCGCAAACTGAAAACAACAGCATGAACCAAGGCAGGAGTGGTAAGACAGTCCTGCCTCTCACATTATGATATGGGAAAGGGAATGAAATCATTATTATGACCAAAAGAGCGATGAAAACCATGGACGGCAATATGGCCGCAGCCTATATTTCTTATGCGTTTACCGATGTCGCAGCCATTTTTCCGATCACGCCGTCGTCCAATATGGCGGAGAGTGCAGATGAGTGGGCGGCGCAAGGGAAAAAGAACATTTTCGGACAGACGGTGGAAGTGGTGGAAATGCAGTCGGAGGGGGGCGCTGCCGGCGCGGTTCACGGTTCCCTGCAGGCCGGGGCATTGACCACTACCTACACGGCGTCCCAGGGCCTGCTGCTGATGATCCCGAATATGTACAAAATCGCCGGTGAACTGCTGCCGGGCGTATTTCACGTCAGCTCGCGGGTCATTGGAGCCAACGCCATTAACATTTTCGGCGATCATTCCGACGTCATGGCTACCCGTCAGACCGGCTTTGCCCTTCTGGCGGAAAGCAGCGTGCAGCAGGTGATGGACCTGGCGGCGGTGGCGCATTTGTCCGCTATCAAAGGCAGGGTTCCCTTTCTTAACTTCTTTGACGGCTTCCGGACTTCTCACGAGATCCAGAAAGTCGAAGTGCTCGATTATGATGAGCTGGCCGGCCTGTTTGACCGGGATGCGCTGGACGCTTTTCGGCGCCGGGCGCTGAATCCCGACCATCCTCTTTTGAAAGGCACGGTCCAAAACGGGGATATCCATTTTCAGCAGCGCGAGGTATCCAACCGTTTCTATCAGGCGCTGCCCGAGATTGTTGAAGCGTACATGGCCGAGATCAGCAAGCTCACCGGCCGGGAGTATCACCTCTTTAATTACTACGGCGCAACCGATGCCGACCGGATGATTATCGCCATGGGGTCGATGTGCGAAACAGTTGCCGAGGTCGTTGATTACCTCAACGCCAGAGGCGAGAAAACCGGCCTGTTGACCGTGCATTTATACCGTCCCTTTTCAGTGGAGCATTTTCTCAAATATATCCCCCGCACTGTCAAGCGGATTGCCGTACTCGACCGCACCAAGGAAATGGGCGCTCCGGCCGAACCTCTCTATCTGGATGTCAAGGCGGCGTTTTACGGCGGGGAATGGCAGCCGCTTATTGTCGGCGGCCGCTGCGGCGTAGGCGGCAAGGACATCATTCCTTCCCATATCCAGGGCGTCTTTGAAAACCTGAAAGCAGTGCAGCCGAAAGATCATTTTACCGTCGGCATTATCGACGATGTCAACCATTCGTCGCTGCCGCTGGGCGAGGACATCGAAACGACCGCCCGTGGCACCAAGGCCTGCAAGTTCTGGGGACTCGGCTCCGACGGCACGGTCGGCGCCAATAAGAGCGCTATTAAGATTATTGGCGATCACACCGATATGTACGCCCAGGCTTACTTCGCCTATGATTCCAAAAAATCCGGCGGCGTGACGATTTCGCACCTGCGGTTCGGACAGCAGCCGATCCGTTCGCCGTACCTGATTAATAAGGCGGATTTTATCGCCTGTCATAACCAGTCTTATGTTTACAACTACGATGTGCTGGCAGGGTTGAAGCCCGGCGGCAGCTTCCTTTTAAACTGCCGCTGGAACAGGGAGGAACTGGAGCAAAATCTGCCGGCGGCCATGAAGCGGTACATTCATGCCAGCAAAATCCGGTTCTATACGATTGATGCCGTGAAAATCGCCCGGGAGATCGGCCTTGGCGGCCGGATCAACATGATTATGCAGTCGGCATTTTTCAAGATCGCCGATATTATCCCGGCCAATGATGCAGCCCAGTATCTGAAGCAGGCGGTAGAGAAGTCATACGGGCGCAAGGGCGAACAGATTGTCGCTATGAATCATGCTGCTATTGACAAAGGCATGGAGGCCATTGTAAAAATCGACGTCCCTGTCCATTGGCAGTCGGCTGCTGCTGAACAGGCAGCGCCAAAAGCGGCGCCGCAGTTTATCGAAAAGATCCTGATGCCGGTGAACCGTCAGGAAGGCGATACGCTGCCTGTCAGCCGGTTTATCGGCCTGGAAGACGGCGCTTTCCCGCTGGGAACGGCGGCGTATGAGAAGCGCGGCATTGCCATTGATGTGCCCGAGTGGCTGCCTGACAACTGTATCCAATGCAATCAGTGCGCCTATGTCTGCCCCCACGCCGCCATCCGGCCGGTATTGCTCACCGGGGACGAGGCCGGCAAAGCGCCGGCAGGCTTTGCGGCTAAGCCCTGCACCGGACAAAAGGACCTTCAGTTTGCCATCGCCATATCGGCGTTTGACTGCACCGGCTGCGGCAATTGCGCTCAGGTATGCCCGGCCCGGGAAAAAGCGCTGGCCATGCAGCCTTTGGCTACTCAGGCCGCTAAGGAAGCCCATTGGGACTATGCGATGGCTCTGCCGCCCAAAGCCAATCCTTTTGCGCCGTTTTCTGTTAAAGGCAGTCAGTTTGAGCAGCCCTTGCTCGAATTCTCGGGCGCTTGCGCCGGCTGCGGCGAAACTCCCTATGCCAAACTGGTCACCCAGCTGTTTGGCGACAGGATGATGGTCGCCAATGCCACCGGCTGCTCGTCGGTTTGGGCCGGCAGCGCCCCTGCCATTCCCTATACCGTGAATCACCGCGGCCATGGCCCGGCCTGGGGCAATTCCCTGTTTGAAGATAACGCCGAATTCGGATTGGGCATGCTGGTAGGCGTGAAGCAAATCCGCCGCCAGCTGGCCATGAAAATCAAGCAGGCGGCCCTGCTGCGGCCGGACGGCGAGTTCGCCGCGGCCTGCGAGGATTGGCTGGCTCACAAAGACAGCAGCGACGGCAGCCGCGCCAGGGCTGACAAGCTGATCAAAGCTCTGGAACCGATTAAAGACAGCGATGCTTTGCTGCAGGATATTTACGCCAACCGCGATTTTCTGGTGCAGCGGTCCCAGTGGATTTTCGGCGGCGACGGCTGGGCTTACGACATTGGCTTCGGCGGCCTGGACCATGTCCTGGCATCCGGCGAAAATGTCAACGTCCTGGTATTTGACACCGAGGTTTACTCCAATACCGGCGGCCAGTCTTCCAAAGCCACGCCGACGGCGGCGATTGCGAAGTTTGCCGCCAGCGGCAAGAAAACTAAGAAAAAAGATCTGGGCATGATCGCCATGAGCTACGGTTATGTCTACGTGGCGCAAATTTCCATGGGAGCGGATAAGAATCAAACGCTGAAGGCTATTGCCGAGGCGGAAGCTTATCCCGGCCCTTCGCTGATTATCGCTTATGCCCCCTGCATCAACCACGGCTTAAAAAGCGGCATGGGCTGCAGCCAGCTTGAGGCCAAACGCGCCGTTGACAGCGGCTACTGGGCAATGTACCGCTATAATCCGCAATTAAAGCAGACCGGAAAAAATCCGTTTGTCCTCGACTCGAAAGAACCCACCATGGACTTCCAGGAATTTCTGATGGGCGAAGTGCGTTATGCATCGCTGAAAAAGCAGTTCCCGGAGCTGGCGCAGGATTTGTTTGCCAAGACCGAAGCCGACGCCAGGGAAAGGCTGGAAACGTACCGGCAGCTGGCCGGGCAAAGCAAAGCAGAATAGAACACCTTGCCGCGCCGGGTATCTTACAGGAGGGATATGGAATGGACAAAGTTATAGCGAATAAAATCGTCGAAACTGTCTATGGTGAAACCGGCTTGGTCACAACTGTCTGCGATCAGAATGGGACCATCATCGCGGCCAGCAATGCGTCGCGGATCGGCACAGTTCACAGCGGCTCGAAACAAGTGCTGGGTGAGAGGTTATCCCATCGCACGGTGACGGTGGAAGATGAGGAGAAATCGGGCGGTATCCTGAAAATGGGTGTGCATATGCCGATTGTTTTTAACGACGAATGGATCGGCAGCTTCGGCATTGGCGGCGATCCCGTATATACCAAGCCCATCGCCCAGGTTGTCACAGGGATTATCCGCAAGGAATTGCAGGAAGCGCACAATAAAAAGGTCCTACTGGGACAGGCCCAGCAGGTTAATGATTCGATTATGACCATCGCCGCCACCATTCAGCAGCTCAATGCGTCCCAGGAAGACCTGTCGGCTACCATGCAGGATGTAGCCAGCTTGTCGGACCAGGCTTCCGCCGATGTGGAAAAAACCGACGACGTGATCGCCACGATTCACCAGATTGCCAGTCAAACCAACCTGCTCGGTCTCAACGCGGCTATCGAAGCCGCCCGGGCCGGCGAACAAGGCAGGGGTTTTGCCGTGGTGGCCCAGGAAGTTCGCAAGTTGTCGGATCAAAGCAGCCATTCGGCGAAAGATATTCAAACCACGCTGCAGCACCTGAAAATATCCATGGAGAGAGTGATCAACCATACCCAGCAGACAGCCCACATTACCCAGGAACAGTCTAAAGCCACCCAGTCCATTACTGAGATGGTCATGACGCTCAAGGACGTGGGCGAAAAGCTGCTGGCTATGGCCAAAGCGGAATAGCGCCAGAAAAGAGCAAGCCTCTCCTGTTTTTAGGAAGGCTTGCTCTTTTTTCAGCCGCTCGCCGGGGAAGTACGGGAAAATAGCCTTACCGCAAGTCATATAAATATAAATCGGCTGCTGAAAAGGACTGAATTTTTGGCAAGTAATTTAAAAAGCAAAATAATAATAATGATTATGAAGTGGAAGGAAGCGGCCTTGTTTCAGGCGAATTTTGTACTGGAAACAGTCAAATAAATCAATGTGAATATGGTTATTTTAGCAATAACAAGGAGGGGTGTTTTTTGAAAAGTGATTTTAGCTGCCTGTTCGCCGGCGAAGCCGGCTACGGGGTCATGAGCGCGGGCTCGACCGTGGCTAAGGCGGCCGGGCGCAATAATCTCTGGGCGTTTGTCGTCAACGAATACCCGTCGCTGATTAAAGGCGGCCTGAACACCTGTCTGGTCCGTCTGGCTGCCGCGCCGCTGCAGGCGCATGAGGAGGCAATTGATTGCCTGGCTGTTCTGTCACAGGAAGGGCTGGAGCAGAACTATTCCCGCCTTCAGCCGGGCGGCTGCCTGATTGCCGACGTCTCGCTCGCTGTCGACAGCAGCCGGCTGGCGGAGGGGGTGCGGGTTTACCAGCAGCCGCTGCTGCAAAAGGGAAGCGGCGATGTAGCTAAAATAATGTCCAACAGCGCCATGCTGGGGGCGTTTTGCGCGGTCAGCGGCTTTCCCGTTGATCTGATCGAAGCGGTTCTGGCCGGCGAATTTAAGCCGGAGGTATTTGAGAAAAATCGTCTCTTATTGCGCGCAGCCTATGAGACGGCGTCGCAGCAAACGGCTGCGGCCGCATTTTCTCTGCCCTTTGCACCGCCGCCGGCGAAGCGGATGCTGCTCAACGGCAATGACGCGATCGCTATGGGCGCGCTGCAAGCTGGCTGCAAATTCTCTGCCGGCTACCCGATGACACCTGGCTCCAGCGTACTGACCTATCTTGCGGACAACGGACCTGCTTTTGGATTGGTCTTTAAACAGGCGGAAGATGAAATCGCGGCGATCAACATGCTGATCGGCGCCGGCTTTGCCGGCGTTCGGGCGATCGGTTCCACCAGCGGCGGCGGTTTTGCTTTGATGGCGGAGGCGCTCGGCTTTGCTGCGCTGGCGGAAGTGCCGCTGGTCATGGTCAATGCCCAGCGGGGCGGGCCCAGCACCGGCCAGCCGACGCGTACAGCCCAGGCCGACCTGGCGTTTGTGCTGAACGCGTCGCAAGGCGAGTTTTTGCGCATCGTGGTTGCTCCCGGCGATATTGAGGAGTGCTTTCAGGAAACTTTCCGCGCCTTTAACCTGGCGGAGAAATATCAATTGCCGGTCATTATTCTGACCGATAAATATCTGGCCGATTCGGCGGCGACTCATCCCTTTTTCCAGACGGAGGGGCTGGCGGTCGAACGCGGCAAGCTGGCCGACGCAGCCTGGCTGGCGGCGCATCAGCCATACAAGCGCTATGAATTCACTCCTGACGGCGTGTCGGCGCGCGCTTTGCCGGGGACAGGCGGCGGCCGCCATATCGCCACCAGCTACACTCACGGCGAGGACGGCTTCTACAGTTCCGGCAACCGCGAATACGCCGGCTGCGAACCGGAAGTCACCGTCAGGGCCCTGGACAAGCTGTTTGCCAAAGAGCCGCCTATCCTGGAGGAACTTGAGGCTGTCAGACTGTACGGACCGGAAACGGCCGATCTGACGATGGTCGTCTGGGGCTCAACCAAAGGGGCGGCGCTGGAAGCGATGGAACTGGCAAAGGGGGCAGGCATCAGCGTCAATGTCCTGCAGGTACTCTATCTGTCGCCCTTTCCGGCGGCGGCGGTGGCGGAGATCCTCGGCCGGAGCACGCAGACGCTGCTGGTGGAGGGCAATAAAACGGCGCAGCTTGGCGGGCTGGTCCGCATGCACACCGGCATCCATCTCGCCAATCGCTACTTGAAATACGATTCGCGGGCCTTTACGCCCTCTCAGATACTCTTGAAAATCAAGGAGGTGCTGGCATGAGCGCCCATGATGCCAATCTCGCCTATGTTCCCACCTGGTGTCCCGGCTGCGGCAATTTCGGTATTTTTAATGCCCTGAAAAAAGCGTTTGCTGCACTGGAACTCGACCTTGAGCAGACCGTTCTGGTTAACGGCATCGGCTGCTCCAGCAAAATCGGCCAGTATATTAACTGCTACCGCATTGAGACCCTGCACGGCCGCAGCCTGCCGGTGGCCACCGGCGTCAAACTGGCGAACCACGGACTGACCGTCATTGCCGAAGGCGGCGACGGCGACGGCATGGGCCTGGGGATGGGCCATTTTGTCCATACCGCCAGGCGTAATCTTGATATCAGTTATTTTATCCATAACAATCAGGTTTACGGCCTGACCAAGGGACAAACATCGCCGACCAGCGAGCCGGGCATGTTTACCAAGTTCACGCCGCCGCCGGTGGGCAATGTCGAGCGGCCGGTCAATATCGTAGACATGGCGATCAGCCTGGGCGCAAGCTTTGTCGCCCGCGCCTATACCGGCAATATGGACCATCTGGCTGATATGATGGCCCAGGCCATTCGTCACCGCGGCTTTGCGGTGGTCGATATCCTGCAGCCCTGCGTATCCTTTAACGCCGTCAATACCTATGCCTGGTATCAGCAGCGGGTTCGCAGCATCCCCAGCAGCCATGATCCGTCAGACCGTGAGAAGGCCAAGGCGCTGGCCGGATTATGGGGCGATGAAATCCCTGTCGGCGTGTTTTTGCGAGAGAAAAGGCCGACCTTCGCCGACTCGCTGCCGCAGCTTACAGACGGGCCCCTTACTGCACAGCCGCTGACCGGCATCGATATCAGCGAGCTGATGGAGGACCTGGCGTAAACAGCGGCGGCAGAACGAAACGCAACCCATGCGGCTAGGCCGATCGCTTGTATGGAGACGGTGGTTCGCCATACGCAGCAGACGGCTCACAGTATCAGGAGCAGGCCAGCCACCCGGTCTATTACCGGGATGGTCATGACGCTCAAGGCGGTTGGCGAAAGGGTGCTGGCTATGGCCAAAGCGGAATAGTGTCAAGGTGAAGGCGCCACTCATTCCGGTGCTGGCGAAAGGGACGAATTCTCTTATTGTTAAGAGCGTTCGTCCCTTTCAATTATTACCCGATCAAACAATGATTGTTCCGATCTGACGGTAATATTAAACCTCGGCTTTAGTGGCTTTTCACGCCAGGCACTTCAGGGAATTCTGAGCTCAACAATCCGGCTTGGTCTGCCCGCTTGGGTCAGCACTCGCTTCCCCACTTCGAAGCAATATCCATGCTCTTCTAATTTTGCCAACAGCCGGTTCGTGGTTCTGAGAGAAACGTTCAGCAGGGCTGCCAGCTCAGAGGCGGTAAACCGCCTCTTGCCGTGAGACTCGAGTATGCTGCACAAGCGGAATATCGTATTCGTACTGATGCCCGACCGTTCGGAGACTGCCAGAAACTTTTGATCGATTTTTTGCTTTATATCGGTTTGTTGTTTATTGTCATTGGTGCGAACCGGGCCGATGATCTCCGCAGCATTATACACGATAAAGGCCGCATGGCCACCCTGTCTGCTCGCCCTATCCATGCCCAGGCTGGCGTGGGACTTTGCTTCCCGGGCGGTTTGGCCATAGCCTACTCCGATGCTGACCGTACTTGCACTATTTTCCTTTACTGTCTGGAGCAAATGGATATTCTCAAAGGAATTTGTCACGCTTTCTACCAGATGCTTGGTTGAGAAAAGAAGAAAGTCGCGGGCTCCTACCTCGATAACAGCAGCCTGTATGCGCTGGGCAAACAGATAGATTTGCCTGGCGACGTTTGTTTTGTCAATAATATATTGATATTCATTGTCATTGAACAAGGAATATTCGCTGGGGGAATCTATCCGAATCGATAAAGCGACAATCTGGCTTTGCTGACTCACTTGCAGCAGATGATTCAATTGCATTTTGTGCAAGGTTTGACGGATGACATTGGCGCTGGGATCAACACGAAAACTGGGAATATTCTTCGCAGTTAACGCCTCATGCACGTTATATAACGCCGTGATGCAGCAGGATATCTGCCGGCGGCGGTAATGCTGCTCATGAAAAGCGCACACATACTCAATATAATGATCGTCGCAAGGAGCTTTAGTGGTTGTAAATACTTGAAACTGATCTCCGGCAACGCCTATTTCTTGATACGTTTCAGATAATTGGTTCAGGTCGTATAAATCGGAGCTAAGGCGATGAATACTGTATTTTGGGGACAAGGCAATCTGCAGCAGCACCTGCAGCAGGGAGCTGCCGCTGCGCGGAATAAACTCCCAGGCTATTACCGGTTTCACATACTTTTCCGCATAAAACAGCGGAGTCGAACCTGCAAACAGAACGGCATCCAAATATGGCTGTTGATTTTGCAGCAATTTGGGGGCCTCAGTGTACATTTTATAGACATATGCGGTTGGTTTGATCTGATGAAATTCACACTTTATTATCCGCAGGATTTTATCGACAATTTCCGGCGGTCCGACAATGCCGATTTTCATGCTCCACCTTCTTTGCGAAGTATTATGGACAATATAAAGACAATATTAAGTCGCGCTTCTACTTTGTATAATAGCATCAAATATAAAGGAAAGTCCATTATAAATAAACATTGGTTTACAATTGTCTTTGGAATTATGAGGAGGAGATCGGCTAAATGAAAATAACCAAGGTCGTGCTGCGCAAAATGAAAATGGACTTAAAGGTTCCATTTGTCGTCAGTTTCGGCGCTTTGAAGGACAAACATTTCATGGCGGTTGAAGTTCATACGAAAGATCACGTCGGCTATGGTGATTGCTCGGCTTTTAGTCATCCTTATTACAATGAAGAAACCATTTCCACTGCATGGCATATCATTCAGGATTTTTTAGTTCCCCTGTTGTTCAGCAAAGAAGAAATTTCCCGGCCGGAAGAAGTCAGTGAACTGTTTTCTCATATCCGGCGCAATAAAATGGCGAAAGCGGCCCTTGACTGCGCCATCTGGGATTTATACGCCAAGGAAAACAACATTTCTGTAGCCAGAGCCTTAGGCGGAACCAGAGATAAAATTGAAACCGGGATCAGTATCGGCATTCAAGAAAGCCCGGACGATCTGGTGCGGGTAGTGGAAAATTTCATGGGAGAAGGCTATCGCCGCGTCAAAGTGAAAATTGAACCCGGCCGGGACATTAAATATTTGGAAGCGGTACGCAAGCGGTTTGGCAATATCATGCTGATGGCGGATGCCAATTCGGCCTATACCTTGAAGGATATCGACCTGTTTAAAGAACTTGACCATTTGGATCTTATTATGATTGAGCAGCCGTTATCGCATGACGACATTGTCGATCACGCCAAACTGCAGGGGGCACTGAAGACTAGAATCTGCCTGGATGAGAGCATCCATTCAGTGGATGACGCGCGACATGCGATTGAACTGGGCAGCGCCAGGACGATCAATATCAAAGTAGCCAGAGTCGGCGGCCTGACGGAAGCCAGAAAGATTCATGACCTTTGCGCCTCGCACGATATCCCTGTCTGGTGCGGCGGCATGCTGGACACCGGTATCGCCAGGGCTCACAATGTAGCCATCGCTTCTTTGCCGAATTATAGATTCCCGGGGGATGTGCCGGCTTCCGACCGCTACTGGCATCAGGACGTCATTTCACCGGCAATGACGATTGACCGGAATGCCATGATCCAGGTTCCCGACAAGCCCGGTATCGGTTTTGAACCTGTCCCCGGGCTGATGGAGGCATTTTCCTACGAGAGAAAAGAAATTTTACACTGATAATCAAGCTAAAATGGAGGGGTTTTTATGGATCTGCAACCGGTGATAAACAGCCCCGGCATGTGGCTGGCATCCAGCATCATGGTTATTGTGGTTGTCGCTCAGAGCTTCCTGTACCTGCGGGAGGGATTCAGGGGGGCCGCCGCGCTTGGCATTCCCCGGAGCGAATGCGTAAAGGGTCTGAGGGCGGCCATGATTACCGCTATCGGACCATCCCTGGCGCCGGTTGTCATCCTGTTGGCGTTGCTGGCGGTCTTGGGCGCACCTACGACCTGGATGCGGATGAACGATATCGGCGCTGCCCGCACCGAGCTAGCCATGTCGGCTCTGGCCACCAAAGTGTATGGCGTGGAAATACGGTCGGCCGGCTTCGACCTTAAAACCTTCAGCTATGCAATTTGGGGGATGGCCCTGAACAACGCGGGCTGGATGGTAGTGGCCCTGATATTTGTAAAACGGATGAACAACGCCATCAAGAAAATGAACGAAAAATACGACCCGCGCTGGATTAAATTACTGATGACCGGCGCTGCGATCGGCCTTTTCGCCTATTTGTGGAGCGGGAGCCTTATCCGGGGCGGAGGAAACCTGTTTGCGGGCATAGTCTCCTTTATTGCAATGTTTCTCCTTTCAAAATATGCCGGGAAGTATCCCCGCTTACAGGAACCGGCTTTAGGCATCGCTATGCTGATCGGGATGTTTGCGGCCGCCGCCTTTTTCTGAACCGGCAGCTTGACGGGAAAATAGCGAAAAGGAGGAGTTTTATATGTTGGGAAATTACGATTTTCAGGCACAGGTAATCCGTCTGGGAACATTCACATTAGTTGCGGGAATTATCGCTAACTTCATACCAGCCCTCTACTTGGCCGCGGTGCTGGGTGTAATGCCCCAGTGGGGCGATTTAATCCAGGTATGGGTGGTGGCCTTCGGCGCCTTCGGCGCCAGCTGGATTGTGCAGCCTCTGTCGTTTTATCCCATGCTGGGGACCGGCGGCTCCTATATCGGCTGGCTATGCGGCAACGTAGCCGACCTGCGTGTCCCGGCGGCGACGATGGCCCAGAAGGTGACCGGCTCCGAGCATGGCACCCCCCGCGGGGACGTTATGGCTACGATCGGCATTGCCGGTTCCGTTTTTGTCTCGGTATTCATATTGACCTTTTTTACTTTTACCGGAGCGGCGGTTATGCCCCTGGTCCCGTCCTTCGTCAAAAAGGCTTTTGGCTTCATTTTACCGGCCGTAGTCGGCGCAGTGTATGCCGAGCTCTCCGGCAAGCACCTTAAAATCGGCCTTGGAACCATCTTGGTGGCTCTGGTTATTACCTATCTGGCTCCTAAATTCGGCATAGCGCCCTGGCTGCTTTCATTATGCGTCATTGCCGGCGGGATGCTCGTCGCCCGCTGGCAGTTCTTAATCAATAAATAGCGGTGGGAAGTCCTGCCTGACTACATTCTGAAGGGTGATTACACACAATGAGGATTGACCGTATTGACATTATTCGGGTAAAGAATCCGTTCACGCATCCGTTTGAAACCAGCTTTGTCCGCTTTGTCGAGAGAGACGCCTTGCTGGTGAAGATCTATTCCGAAGGCCTGGTGGGCTATGGCGAATGCAAAGCGTTCCATGCCCCTCTGTACAATCCTGAGGATAACGGGACCTGCCTGCACATTATTAAAAACTTCCTCGCACCGCTGCTGCTGCATCAAGAAATTGAAGGTCCGGTGGAATTCATGCAGAGGGTGGCGTTTATCCGCGGCAACCGCCTGGCGATCGCCAGCGTTGAAAACGCGCTTTGGGAGCTAAAGCGACAGCGCGAAGGGAAATCGCTGAAGACATTAATCGGCGGCACCCGTGATGAAGTTGAGGTGGGCGTAAGTCTGGGCATTGAAGCCGATATTTCCACCTTGCTCAAGAAAATTGAGAAATACCTGGCTGAAGGGTATCACCGGACGAAGATCAAGATCAAGCCAGGCAAGGATATTACGGTGCTGCGCGAAATTCGACGGCACTATCCGGATATTACCTTGACGGTAGATGCGAATTCTGACTACACGCTGGATGACATTGAACTCTTCAAAGCCATGGATGACTTGAACCTGGCGTATATTGAACAACCCTTGGGCGAAAACGATATTATTGATCATGCCGTGCTGCAAAAAGCGATCAACACGCCTATCTGCCTCGATGAAAGCATCATATCGGTCGAATCGGCCAGGCAGGCCATTGAAATCGGCAGCTGCAGAATCATTAACGTCAAATCCAGCCGGGTTGGCGGCATCTGTGAATCGATCAGGATTCACGATCTTTGCCGGAAGCATGATATTCCGCTTTGGGTTGGCGGCATGACCGAGCTTGGCATCGGCAGAGTACAGAATATTTCCCTGGCCAGCCTGCCGCACTTTACCCTGGCCCATGACATTGCGGCAAGCAACCGGTATTTTGCCGAAGACATTACCATTCCGGTTGTCAATATCACCGACAGGTGCACGCTCATCGTACCTGATGAAACAAACGGCGTTCACTACGAGGTGGATGAAAAGGCCATTGACCGGATGATGGTCAGCCGGGATGTAATGAAATAGAGCGAGACAAAAGTAAGTAATGAATGCAATATGATCATAACAACGCCGGTTATCAAAATGATGATATCCGGCAGTTGTGTTTATCTTAAGAAAGGGTGGTCAGGGCATGCAAAAACAGGCGATTTTCCAATATATCGATGAACATAGAGGAGAGATGATGGCTTTATGGCAGGAGCTTGTCAACCGGGAAAGCGGTTCAGCCGATAAAGCGGGGGTCGATAAAGTCCAGGACAGAATAAAAAATATCCTGGAAGCGGAGGGCGCCCTTGTCCGCATGGTCGAGTATGAGCAGGCAGGCAATATGCTCATTGCCGAGATCGGCGGCGATCGGGCGAAAGCCCCCGTCCTGTTTTCAGGCCATGTCGACACCGTATTCAAAACCGGCACGGTCGAAAAACGGCCCTTTACCGTCCGCGACGGCAAGGCTTACGGCCCCGGCGTGCTGGACATGAAGGGCGGTGTGGTAGCTTTCCTCTATGCCGTTAAAGCGCTCAGGGCCGCCGGCTTTTCGGAACGTCCCATCAAGATGCTGCTTGCCGGCGATGAAGAGACGGGTCACCTCGCTTCAAACGCTGCCGAAGTGTTTGTGGAGGAAGCACGTGGCTGCGCCGCCGCGTTTAACTGTGAAACAGGTTTTGTCGATGACGCTATTGTTGTCGGCCGTAAAGGAGTTGCCGGGTTTACCATGGAAGTCCGCGGCGTCGCCGCCCATGTCGGGAATGATCCGGAGAACGGCCGCAGCGCCATTGTCGAGATTGCCCATAAGCTGCTTGAAGTTGAGAAGCTGACCGACTGGCAGGAAGGAACATCCTTCAACGTCGGCGTCATCGAAGGCGGTACGGTGCCGAATGCAACTCCCGACTATGCGAAGATCAGGATCGATGTCCGCTTTGTAGACGAAAATGCCATCCCCAAATTCACCAGACAAATCGAGGCTATTGCTGCAAAAACATACGTGCCCGGCACAACGACAACCCTGACTGCTGGAGCCAGCTTTAAGCCGATGACGACAACCGAGGGGGTAAAGCGCCTGTTCCGTCTTGTTAAGGAGACCTATGCCGAAAACGGCTTTGGCGCACCGTATGAGAAAGCCGTCGGCGGCGGCGCGGATTCAGCCTATACTGTCATCGCCGGCGTTCCTACCGTCTGCGCTATGGGAGTCAAAGGCGGACGGAATCATAGCCCGGAAGAATATGCGATTGTTGAAAGTCTGTTCGAACGTGCGAAACTTTTGGCTGCCTGCGTCCTTAAGCTCAACAGCCTGTAAGCTAAGACAGCATTCGCGCGATACCTAAAAAATTAGCCGCTGCGGAATCACCGACTGAGTACAAAAAAGCTTCCAGGAGAGAATGGGTCAATTTGCGATGTGAATAATATAAAAACTTAGAAACATGTTCTAAATATCTAGAACATGTTTCTGATTTTAATATGTGGGGATTCAGTACGGCGGATTGGATCAGTTCTTTTCCAGATTTTTAGAAGGAATTCGATCCAAGTGGTGGATTTAGCGCCATTAAATATGTTGGCATGAAACTTGCTCATAAATTGGGTACGTAATCGACAAATTCCGAGAAGAAGGTGCATGCTGTGAACCCATGATATATCGGGTCTGGGATTGGTTGTTTGGGTGACAGGATCAGGCCGTCCGGAGAATGCGGCAAAAGGGATTATTGCCTGGCACGACTCAAGAGATTGTCACAGTGAATTGCAATGCAAAAAAGCCTTACGCGGCTGGAAAAGGATTTTAGGCATAAAATTTTTGCGAGCCGCAGTCAGGTATATTTTCGGAGGGTTTCATGAAAAAACGCTTAATCACTGTACTTTTGTTGGTAAGCTCTATTCCATTACTTATTGCGTCGGTGCTTTCCTATTTTATGTTTGAATCCAAAGTGATTGACGACTACAATAAAGCGAGCCTGGAAAAAGCGGCATCCATTCAAAATGATGTGCATTATTTTATCAACCGGAATATGGATGCGCTGCGCATACTGTCCAAGCACCGGACCGTTATCGGTATGGACCCGGCGGCTATCAGACCTGTTTTGGTGCAGGTGGCGCAAGATTATACGGACATGATTTTCCTCGTCGATAATCTGGGCGGTCAGCAGATTGCCCGCAGCGACGATTTGAAATTCGCTAACGTGGCGGACAGGGCTTTTTTTAAAAAAGCGGTCAGCGGGCAGGAAGCCATCTCGGAAATCGTCATCAGCCGGACGACAAAATTGCCGACTATCGCCCCTGCCGTTCCGATCAAAAATGACGCCGGAACAGTGGTCGGGGTTATTCAGGGATCTCTGGGGCTTCATAAGATAGATGCCTTTGTAAAGGAACGTTCTGTTAACGGCAGCGTCGTATTCATTGTTGCCCAGGACGGCCGGATTCTCGCCCATCCGGACAGCAATCTCAAACCGGAAGAGAAAGATCTGAGCAGCATCGATTATATCCGTCAGGGCCTTGCCGGCCAAAGCGGCACTGTCGAGACGGAAAACCGCAATGGCCAGAAAGTGCTGGTCCACTATGTGTTTGACCGGGACAACGGCTGGCTGATTTGTATCGAGACGCCGTATGAAGTTCTGCTGGCCCAAACCAGAGGAATCCTGTACAACATGTTGCTGTTGCTGGCTGTGACAATGCTGTTAGCGGCAATAGCGGGTTATTGTATTGCCGGCAGAATTGTTAACCCGGTAACGGCTCTGGTCAGCCGGTTTAAAGAAGTAGCCGGCGGCAACCTGACCGTGGACGAGGTCAGAGTGAACTCACAGGATGAAATCGGTCAACTGGGCGCGGCTTTCAATGCGATGCTGGTCAATTTAAGAAATATTGTGCGGCAGGTTGCCAGGTCCGCCGAGCAGGTCGCCGCTTCCAGCCAGCAGCTGACAGCCAGTGCCAATGAGTCGGCTCAGGCAACAAACCAGGTGGCGGGAATTGTGACGGATCTTGCTCAGAGACTGGATGCCCAAATAGATTCGGTGCGGAACACTTCCCATGTGGCGGATGCCATTGGTTCGGAAGTGCGGCAAGTTGCCCGGGATACTGCCTCAGTGGCCGACAGTTCGGATAAAACGGCAAAAGCTTCCATCGACGGAGAGACGGCCGTCGATGCTGCCATCAGTCAGATGGACAATATTAAAACGGTTGTTACGGATTCAGCCCGGGCGGTGGGCAAGTTGGGAGAGCGTTCCAAAGAAATCGGGCAAATCATTGATACGATTTCCAATATAGCCGGTCAAACCAACCTGCTTGCTTTAAACGCCGCGATTGAGGCGGCCAGAGCAGGCGAGCAGGGAAAAGGGTTTGCCGTAGTAGCGGAAGAAGTCCGGAAATTAGCGGAGCAGTCACAGGAAGCAGCCAAGAAGATCGGATCTTTGGTCGGAGAAATTCAAAGCGAGACAGATGCTGCCGTCGATGTTATGACCGCAGGGGTGCAGGCCGTGCAGGTGGGCACGGAGGTGGTGTCCAGGGCTGGTTCTGCCTTTTCCGAAATATCGGGGCTCATTCAAGAGGTTTCCCGTCAGGTTACCGCAACGACCGGGGTCGTACAGCAGACGGCTCAGGGCAGTGAAAAGATCGTTGCCTCCGTGCAGAATATCGAGGAAATTTGCCGGGCGATTCACGATCAGTCCCAGATGGTTTCCGCGACAACGGAAGAACAGTCGGCTGCCGCGGAGGAAATTGCTGCATCCAGCCAGTCACTGGCCAAGCTGGCCGAGGAACTGCGGCAGGCTGTCGGCAAATTTAGAATGTAGCAGAAGGCAGTGACCCCCAAACCAAAATAAAACCATAAGAAAAATAAAAAGCCAGACAACAGGGCAACAGATAATCTGCGCGCTCCCCGCTGTCTGGCTTTTTTATCAGTCGAATTTACAATGCCCTGAGTGGCCTGAAACCGGCATGTATCATATATCGGTCATGGCGGATCACAATCCTTGCAGAAGCCAAATATCTCAAGATTATGACCCATTACACGAAAGTCCTCATCTGCGAGCTGGGGTATAAATTTCTCCATCGGGCAGTTGTCTATGGCTATGATCTTGCGGCAATTCATGCAGACGGCATAATGTTTATGCTTAAAACGATTGAGTTCGTACACCGCCATTTCATGATTCATCACGTTGGTTTTAATCACTACGCCTTTTTTCACGAAAAGCTCCAATGTGCGGTAGACGGTGGACAACCAGGCGGAACCGCCGCTTCTTTCCATCTTTGTGCATATATCCGCTGCGCTTAGCGGTTTTTCAGAGTTGTTCAATATCGAGAGCATACTTTCCCGCTGCCTGGTTCGCTTTATTCCCGCAGGCCAGTTGTTCTGCCCCTCTTTCATGGGTTTACCTCCTCAAAAGGGCTTTGCCGCTTTTCTCTCTATCCGGCGGATATTGGCTGTAAATATCATTATATAGAAGTTTGGATTTAGCCGATCTTTTTTGGAAGAATATACAATTTTCGTATTGTACAGATGCATATTATTCGCATTTACATTTATTATAGAATGGCGATGCCGCAAAGTCAATCTTCCGAAAAGCGCCGGCCTGGACGCCTCATTTACTGCTGCTGCGGATGGCGGCGCTGATCCCGGACGGCACTTTCCTTGCCAGCAGAACCAAAACAAGGACAGCGACCGAAATAAGGGCGGTAAAGCCGCCGGGAGCGACATTGAGATAATAGGAAATAAACAATCCCAGCATGATGTCTATGACACTGAAAACAATGGAAAGCAGCAGCGTGAGTTTAAATCCCTTTCCCAGCTGCAGCGCCGTGGCAACGGGAAGGGCAATCATGGAGCTGAGCACCAGTACGCCCACGATCCGTATGGATACGGCGATGGCGGCGGCCACCAGGATGGAAAAAACGTAATTGATCAGCTTGACTCTGACGCCTGCTATCTTGGCAGCCTCCTCGTCATAGGCGATATAGATCATCTGATGGTATAGAAAGACAAGAGTCAAAACGGAAACCGCGCTGAGGATCAGTACCATCATCATGTCAAAGCGGGTTACAGTCAGAATGCTGCCGAACAGAAAGGAATCGGCATTGGCGCGGAGTTTGCCGGAACTGATAATGGTAATGGCAGTGCCTACGCTCAGCGAAAACACAATGGTGAGAATCAAATCGGTGTACTTTTTGAAATAACTGCGCAGGAATTCAATCAGCATGCCGCAGAGAGAGGTAAAGAGGAATGCGCCCAGAATCGGGTTTTGGCTGGACAGCAGCCCGAGGGTGATGCCGGCCAGTGAGGCGTGAGACAAGGTGTCCCCGATCATGGAATAGCGGCGGAGGACCAAAAAGATACCGATGCAGGGACATAAAATCGAAATAAATACGGAAACGAAAATGGCGTTTTGCATGAAGCTGTAACTAAGCATGGATATCATTCTTATCATCCCTATCATCTTTTGCCTTGTTTTTCAAAAACTCATCGGCATATTGCCGCGGAGTGCAGAGATGCCCCTGCCCGCCCGTCAGATGGTAAATCAGTGTGGAGTTGGCAATGGCGGCGGCCAGATTGTGCTCCACGGAAACAATGGTGATGCCATTTTCCTGGTTTATTTTTTTTAAGAAAGCATAAATCTCTTTTTGACTGGTTACATCCACCCCGGTCGACGGCTCGTCCAGAATCAGCAAATCCGGGTTTCCCATCAATGCTCTCGCAATGAGTATTTTTTGGCTCTGACCTCCGGAGAGGGTGCCCATCAGTGCATCCCTAAAGCCGGACATTCCGACCTGTTCCAGATTTTCCGCGATCGTAGCCTTGCTTTTGATCTTCAATAATCGACGGTAAGAATCCAGCGCCTCATAAACCGTAATGGGGAAATCGGAGTTGGAGAAATCATTCTTTTGCGGGACATAGCCGATTCTCTTCGCCTGAGATACGATGCTGCCGCTGCCGGGTTTTATGAATTTCAGCAGCAGCCGCATCAGCGTGCTCTTACCGCTGCCGTTTTCACCCACTACCGATACATATTCGCCGTCACGTATCTCCAGATTGATGCCGTCCAGCACATACGGCGGCGAACCCGTATAAGAAAAGAATAATTTTTCGGCTTTAATCATGAGCAACACCCTTTCACACCGCGAGCCATAAATGAGTCCTGTCAAGTGCAAATGCCTATCATTTGCACTTGACAGGAATATCCTGACAGGCTATTATATATTATAGATGCAAATGGGAAGCATTTGCAAGTACAATTTGGAGGTTGGTAAAATGTTGAAAAGGTGGGCGGCAGTGCTGCTGTGCCTGATTTCTGCTGTGAGCTTTTCGGCCTGCAGCCGCAATAATAACCCGGTGACCCAGCCGGAACAAGGCAAGATCAAGGTTACCGTCAGTTTTAACGCCATGAAGGAGTTCGCTGAGGCTGTCGGCAAGGATAAGGTGGAGATCACGGCGATGATCCCCGCCGGTACGGAACCCCATGATTTTGAGCCAAAGGCCCAGGATCTCGTTGCCCTCAGCAGCGCCAAGGTCTTTGTGTACAGCGGGATGGGAATGGAACCATGGGCGGAGAAAGCGGTTCAAGCCGCCAACAATGCGAATCTGATCAGCGTGGAAGCGTCCAGGGGCGCCGATGCAATTAAGAATACCGAACCTGAGGAAATCGAAGAACACGGGCAATATGACCCCCATATCTGGCTCAGCCTGAAGGGGGCTGAACTCGCCGTCAAAAACATCAAGGACGCTTTGGTCAAGGCAGACCCCGCCAATAGAGACTTTTATGAAAAAAACTGCAATGACTACGTCTCCCAACTGGAGGGCCTTTATAAAGAATATAACGAGAAATTCCAGGCTGTGGGGAAAAAGAGTTTTGTAACAGGGCACGCCGCCTTTGCCTATCTCTGCCGGGATTTTGGCTTAGAGCAAAACAGCGTGGAAGACACCTTTGCCGAGGGGGAGCCCACGGCAAAGCAATTGGCCGAGCTCGTAGAATATTGCAAGAAAAATAAAGTAACGACTATTTTTGCCGAAGAAATGGCAAGCCCCGATGTTTCCAAAACGCTGGCCAATGAAGTCGGGGCGAAGGTGGAAACCATCTACACAATGGAGAGCAACGAGGATGATTTGACCTATCTGCAGCGGATGAGGCATAATCTGTCCAAGATTTATGACAGCCTGACCAAGTAATCATATCCTTACTTAAGCCAAAAGGGCCTGAAATGGTGTTCTGAACACGCATTTCAGGCCCTTTTTATTCTTCGGAGCTTTCCCGGGTCATTGCTTCAGTATTTGTGATTGATTTTTTGCTGATTACATGCCGGGTGAAGCAAGTTAAGCAAGGATATTGGATCCTGCCTGTGCAATATAATCATAAAAAGCTCTGATAATAGAAGAGCGGAAGCATGTATACCATTTACTTATTCTTAAAGGAGTAATTAGGATGGATTTAAAAGCATTGCGCAAGGCTTGTGAAGCGGAACATTATGTTTTTGACGAAAATTTACTGACGACTGTTTTTGTAGCGATAAAACTGGGAAAACCACTGCTCATCGAGGGGGCGGCCGGCGTGGGGAAAACGGAGGTCGCCAAGGTTCTGGCGGCGGCTTTCGGCGTTGAACTCATACGGCTGCAATGCTATGCCGGCCTGGACGAGGCCAAGGCGTTATACGAATGGAATTACCAGAAGCAGCTGCTGAGCATTCAGCTTGATTTGCAGCAGAATACCGCATACAGCAGCGAACAGAAGCTGGAAAGCCTTTTCAGCCGGGATTTTCTCCTGGAACGGCCGCTTCTGAGGGCGATCGGCAGTGACGCCGCCCAAGTGCTGCTCATCGACGAGATCGATAAGTCGGATGAAGAATTTGAAGCCTTTCTCCTGGAACTGCTGTCGGATTTTCAGGTGTCCATCCCGGAACTGGGAACGATACGGGCCCAAAACAAGCCTGTCATCGTCCTTACGAGCAATAATACGCGGCAGCTTTCCGACGCATTGCGGCGGAGATGCGCCTATCTGTTCATCGATTATCCCTCCGCCGAAAAGGAAATTGCCATCATCCATGCCAAGGTCGCAGGCGTGCCGGCAAAGCTTGCTTCCGATATCGCGGCGGCGGTAGCCTGTCTGCGGCAAAACGAGAAAATATTCAAAAAGCCTTCCATCGCCGAGACCCTTGACTGGGTAGCGGCGCTGACCGCCCTTGACAAAAAGCGGCTGGATGAGGAGAGTGCCATGAAAACGCTGGGTTTTGTATTGAAAAACCAGGAGGATATCCTGGAATTTACGGAGGCCGGCGGCTTTGGAAAATGCATTGCTGAGCAACTTCGTTAAATTTATTCATATTCTGCGCCTTGCCGGCGTAAGAGTGAGCCTGTCGGAATCCATGGACGCCGCCCGCGCCCTTTCCTGCATCGACGTTCTGGACAGGAGCCGCGTCAAGGCGGCGTTGTCGGCGTGCCTGGCCAAGAGCGAGGCGGAACGCAATCTTTTTTCCGAATCCTTTGACCGGTTTTTCATCGATCCGGCAGATAAGAACGCATATGTGGAACATAAATCGCAAGCCAGAAAGAAAGAGCGGCAGGAGATACTGCAAGGGGCGTCGGAGCTGCAATATCAGGGTCAGGGACTGGACATCAGCGACGAGTTGAAAGAGGTCTATGCAAGGATTACCGCGGAAGACCGCAAGAGCATCCTGGATTTTCTGGACAGAAGCTCCACCGGCAAAAATATGCCGCCTCGATTCAAGCCCATCGCGGAAAACGTGATCAAGGGAAGGCTGAATCACCTGAAAAATAAATATGGAAGGTCCCCTGACCATGACAGCGTTTTTAACCGTGCGGTTTCCGAAGCCGGGATCATTGCCGAGGATGTGCTGGAAGCCGTCCGCGGGGAAAACAGCCTGATGCATCAAAATTTAAGCACCATTAATGATAAGGATATGCCGGCTGTCATCCAGCTGATCAGGGCGATGGCGGAAAAACTGAGAAAAAGCCCGCGCAGCAGGCAGCGGATTTTGAAGCGGGCAGGGCTTGACTTCAAAAGAACGATCAGCTCCGGCATCGCGGCGGGAGGGATCCCGTTCAAGCTGAAATACAAGACCAAGCGCGGACAAAAACAGCGGCTTCTCACTCTTTGCGACGTTTCTTCCTCCATGTACCGGTTTTCGGGCTTTGTGCTGAATTTTATCGCCTATCTTCACTTTGAGGTTTCCAATGCCGACCATTATATTTTCTCCACGGATGTCGAGCACCTCAATATCCGTAAATTCACCACCTCTGCGAATATTGAGCGGGAGATCACCGAAAGCAGGGTATGGAAGCAAGGGACCGACATCAGCCGCGCCATCCGTCATATCCTGAGGGACCGGTTCGTAGTTTTGAATTCTTCCACCAGCGTAATCATTGTCAGTGATGCGAAAACGCTAAATGCAGCCGATGCGGCGGAAGGAATGCAGCAGCTTGGCGCCAAGGTAAAAAAAATCTACTGGCTCAACCCTGTTCAGGAGTCGGATTGGGCCTCCATCGCCGGCATTGAAGGACTGAGGCCGCATTGTACCATGCTGGACTGCAGCACCTTAGAAAAGCTGAGCAAAGCCTGCGAAAGATTCGGCCATAGGTTTTAGCTGCCTTCCTTTTTCTTACCCCGTTTCGATCTGGACCTGGATTTCCGTTAAAAATTCTGCTGTCAGCATGGTTTCGTGGTTATCAATTCTATAAAGTTCGAAAGGGTTTCCTAAAATTGTATAGTTATTCTCCTTAGCATGGGAGAGAACGTCCCTTATCCGCTCCGCGCTCTGTCGGTAGTCTCCCCGGTAAAAAAGCGAGAGGTACTGGCCTGCCGGAAAAACAAAGTCGCAATCCTTCATTTTTTGCTCCAGGATAAAGAATACCGAGCGGAACAGGCCCGAACGCCCCTGGGTGAGGTCCTCCATAGACTGAAAAGCGCCCAGCGGCTGATTGCCAAAAAGGTGCATCTTATCTTCATACTTCCGGTGGAGCTTCTTGAAGGCGAAGTCCATTTCCTCGTCCCTGGTAATGTCGGCATTCAATTGCAAACAGAAGCGCTCCGGAAATGATTTAACCGTAAAGACACCGGCAGGGGTGTGCGATAAGCTTTCTAAATAAACCATTCGTTTCCGGATGGATTGCAGTGAGGCGTTGAGGGTTTTCAACTGCTTTTGGATAAGCAGCTCCTCGTCCCGCAGCAGGGTCATCGTGTTGCCGATGCTCTGGCGGTCCAGGTACTCCTTGATCTGCGCCATGGAGAAACCCAGTTGACGCAGGTCGCGGATGATATTCAGCTTGTAGATATCCTTGAGAATATAAAGCCGGTAACCATTCCGCCCCCGCCGGGGAGTCAGCACCCCGATCTTTTCATAGTAACGCAGGGAATCGACCCCGATCCCATAAAGCTTTGAAATCTCGCTGATTGTATAATTATCCTTCATAATGACTCACCAACCTTTCATAGCGGGAACCAGGCGCTTGACATTGGCACTGTACCAGGGTTTACGCTATATATGCGGCTGCTTGCAGGCGGCTGCATAGAACCATATCAAAGGTTGGTATTATTATGGCAGTAAAAAGGAAAAATTTCAACTTTGAAGAAGGGCGCCAAAAGCTGTTTACTCCCGGCCGGGTCGCGGCCATTCTGGCCGGCGCCGCTATTCTTTCGTTCGGAATATATAATATTCATCAACGGACGGATATTACCGAAGGCGGCGTGCTGGGAATGATTCTGCTGCTCAATCACTGGTTCGGCATTTCCCCGGCCGTCACCACGCCGGTGCTGGATGTCCTCTGTTATGCTTTCGCGTTCCGGCATCTCGGCAAGAACTTCCTCAAGGTCTCACTCATATCCACCCTCAGCTTCGCCGGCTTCTTTCATCTGTGGGAGCAGTTTCCCCCGCTGCTGCCCGACCTCTCGTCCTATTCTTTGGCTGCGGCCATTTTGGGAGGTGTCTTGGTTGGAAGCGGCGTCGGCCTGGTAGTACGGCAGGGGGCCTCCTGCGGCGGCGACGACGCCCTGGCGCTGACCATCTCAAAACTCACCGGCTGCCGTATTTCCCGGGCCTATTTAGTCGCCGACATCTCTGTTCTGCTGCTTTCGCTTACCTATATTCCGGCTCAACATATCGCATTCTCTCTGCTAACAGTCACCATCTCGTCGCTATTGGTCGACTTCATGCAAAATTTTAGCTATAGGACCAAGCCGGAAAAAGAGACCCGGTCCGAACGCCGCGCAGCCGTGAGCGAGCCGGCGAAAGAGCACAGTCATGCGCCGGGAAATCTGCGATCAGATGGGCATCAAAAAGGATACCCTACCAAGCTCTGAGTTCTGGACACACTGATCATTATAGTGCCCGAAGAGAGAGTTAAAAGGCGGTGTTGCCGGCGATAAATTTATATCGCCGGCAACACCGCCTTTTTATTTGCAGTAAAAACAACCGTTAGAAACTTGGCGGAGTTACGGCAAAGATAACAGTTGCTTCGGTTTCATCACGGTTTTCCCACATATGCGGCAGGCTGGGGGGGATTTTTACACTATCGCCTTCACCCAGCTCCTCGACCGAGTCGCCCAGATATAATGTGAGCGTCCCTGACATTACATAGGCGATTTCTTCCCCTATATGGGATAAAGGGATTTGCGCCGTCTGGGAGTGCGGGGGAACGGTCATTAAAACCATTTCGATGGCCCCGTTTAGGTCCGGGGAAAGCAGCGTGTATTCCCAATTGCTATGAGGAAAGATGATTTTTTTCCGGTTGTCAGCGCGGGTAATCAAGTTATTAACAGCTGCAGGCTCGATAAACAGGCTGAAAAGCGGCACATCCAATGAGACTGCAATCATGCGAAGTGTATTGAGTGAGGGGTTGGCAAGTCCGCGTTCAATTTGGCTTAACAAGGAAGGGGTAACGTTAAGTTTTTCCGCCAGCTGGCGAAGACTGAGATTTTTGGCAGCCCGCGCAGCGGCAATTCGCTGTCCCAGCTCTACGCTGTCATCAGTATTGTGCATTACCAGATTCTCCTAACCAGAGTATTTTATATTTAATACAATTTAATATTAGCAGAACCAATGCCACTTCACAACCCATTCACTCTGTTTGCGGTTCGTTCTGATTCCTGCAGACTAGATTCGAATAAAATTTTTAATATTTCAAATCAGTAGTCCTTTAAAAGTATTGCAAATATTATGGACATGATGTATATTAAATGTAATTGAACAATTAAATATTATTTAAGTAAAATGCATTTAATTAAATAATATTTAAAGAAATTACTCAAAGACCAACCCTTGTACAAAAAAATTTAGAAAGAAGGTACAAAATGAAAAAAGTAGTGTACACAGAGCAAGCACCACCGGCAATTGGTCCATATTCCCAGGCAATTGCCGCCAACGGCCTTTTGTTTGTATCCGGACAAATTCCGGTAAACCCGGCTAACGGCGAAATCAGTACTGACGTTAAAAGACAAGCGGAACAGTCATTGTCCAATCTAAAAGCTATTTTAGCCGCCGCCGGAAGAACAACGGCGGATGTAGTTAAAACAACCATCTTTATTAAAAACATGAATGATTTTGCCGCCATTAATGAAGTATATGCCGGTGTGTTTGCCGAAAATCCCCCGGCCCGCTCGTGTGTCGAAGTCGCCCGGCTGCCCAAGGACGTGCTGGTGGAGATCGAAGCCATTGCTGCATTAAATTAAAATAAATGGGGAGGTTTAGCTGTGGACTTAAATACAATTATTAACAGCCCGGGAATGTGGCTTGCTTCCAGCGTTATGGTGATTGTTATACTGGTTCAGAGCATTGTTTTTCTGCGGGAAGCCTTTCAAGCGGCGGACAGGTTAAATATGCCACGGAAACAGTGCTATGCCGGCATGAGGTCGGCGATGATTACGGCTCTGGGGCCGGCTTTTGCCCCCGTTATTGTTTTGCTGGCCCTGATCGCTGTCGTAGGTGCGCCTACCGCCTGGATGCGGCTGAACGATATCGGAGCCGCCCGGACAGAATTGGCAATCGTTACGTTAGCTTCAAAAGTGATTGGGGTTGACCCCCAATCGGCGGCGTTTAATTTAAAAGCCTATACCTATTCTTTATGGGGAATGGCGCTCAACAATATGGGCTGGATGCTGGTGGCCCTGTTGTTTACCCACAAAATGAGCGGTATGGTAACCAAACTGAATCAAAAATATGATCCAAAATGGATGAAATATTTAATGACCGGAGCGACGGTGGGCCTGTTTGCATTTCTGCTGTCGGGACAGTTGATCGGCGCCAAGGCGGATAAATGGTATGCGGCCTTTATTGCAGCCGCCTGCATGCTGTGTATTTCCAAACTGTTTAGGAAGCATCAACGCCTGCAGGAGCTGGCGCTCGGGATATCCATGCTGGTAGGGATGATGCTGGCAACGGCGATAGTGTAAAAGGCTGAAAGGAGATGTTACCATGAATAGCGACCAGTTCAATTTAAATTCACGCTTGATAAAAATCGGGGTCATAACCTTGACTGTAGGCATTGTCGCCAATTTTATTCCGGTTGCCTACCTGTGGATGGCTTATGGCGAGATTCCACCGTTTCAGGATATTTTAAAAATATGGACGATAGCCCTTGTAACCTTTGGGGTTTCCTGGCTGGTGCAGCCCATTACGTTTTTTAGCTTACTGGGAACCAGCGGTTCGTATATTGGCTGGCTGGCGGGAAGCGTTGCCGACATAAGATGCCCGGCGGTCACTATGGCGCAAAAAGTCACCGGCTATGAGGCAGGTACACCCGAAGGAGAAGTTATATCTACGATGGGCATTGCCGGGTCCATACTGGTGTCCTTATCCCTGATCACCGTTTTTACCATTATCGGCGCCAATATCATCGATATCCTGCCGCCCTTTATCAAGGAATCCTTTAAAGTCATTTTACCGGCGGTATTCGGTGCGGTTTATGTGGAGCTGGCCAGTAAGCATCTTAAGATGGGGGCGGCAACCATTTTAGCGGCGCTGGGGCTGAGCTTTCTGGCTATCCAATGGGGCGTGCCCGGTTGGGTGCTGAATATAGCCATCATCGGCGCCGGCATTGTAATTGCCAGGATTCAATATCTAAGCGAAGTGAAGAGGAGTGAGAGTGGGACCAATGCTTGATCTGAAAATTATTAACGGCAAGATCATTGATGGCAGCGGTAAGGCGGCTTATGCCGGCGATATCGGGATTATGAAGGATAAGATCGCGGCAATTGGCGACCTCAGTGAACAGGAGAGCGTTAAGACGGTCAATGCCAATGGCAACGTTGTGGCGCCTGGTTTTATCGATATGCATACTCATTCCGATCTGTCCTTTAAATATGACAGGCAGGCCAGCAGCAAGCTTTACAGCGGCGTAACCACAGAGGTAATCGGCAACTGCGGCATCGGGGTAGCGCCGGTGCGGGAAGAAAACAGAAAGCTGTTGATCGACTATCTGGGCACCCGTCTTATTGGCTCAATCCCGGTTAACCTGGAACTGCCCTGGACGAGCTTCAGCGAATATTTAAGCTGGTTTGCCAGCAATCCCCCGTCGATCAATCTTGCGCCCCTTTTAGGGCAGGGCGTAGTACGCATTGCGGTCATGGGATTTGCCAAAGGCATGCCCAATGCCGGCGAATTGAAAGACATGCAGCAGGTTACCGATACGGCGATGTCTGAGGGAGCTTTAGGGTTAAGCACCGGACTGGTGTATCTTCCCGGCGAATATTCTTCCAAGGAAGAAATTGCTGAATTGTGTAAAATGATGATACCTTACCGGGGTATTTATTGCACCCATATGCGCACCGAAAGCGACGGTATTATGGATGCGATTGACGAAGCCCTTTGGATCGGCGGGACGGGCGGTGTGCCTGTTCACATTTCCCATCTAAAACTTTTGAGTCAAAACATGCTGGGTAAAACCGACCTCGTGCTGGAGCGCATGGAAAAAGCGGAGCGTTCGGGTATCGAAGTATCTTATGATATTTATCCTTATACTGCGGGTTTGACTTCTCTCTCTGCCTGCCTGCCACCGTGGATCTTTGAGGGCGGTGTGGACAAAATGATCGCCCGTCTGAAGGATCAGTCAGTACGGGACAGAATACGCCAAGAAATCGCACAGGGGTTGCCGGGCTGGCAGAATTTCGTCAAATCGGCGGGGGGCTGGGAAAAATTCTTTGTCTCATCTGTGCGCAGTGAAGAAAATAAAAAGCTGGAAGGTAAATTTATTACTGAAATCGGTGAGATGCAAGGCAAAGATCCTTACGATGCGGCGTTTGATTTGCTGATCGCCGAAAACGGCCGGGTGCAGATGAATTATTACGCCATGGCCGAAGAGGATGTCATGACCTTCCTGCGCCAGCCGCGGGCTATGATCGGCTCTGATGCGATGAGCTTATCCACCGAAGGGATTTTATCCTTTGGCAAGCCGCATCCCCGTGCTTTTGGCACCCCGACCAGGCTTTTAGGCCGCTATGTACGGGAAAAGAAAGTGCTTTCCCTGGAGGAAGCCATCAGGAAAATGACCAGCCTGCCGGCCCAGAGACTGGGGCTGAATTCCCGGGGACTCATCCAGGAAGGCTATTATGCCGATGTTGTGATCTTCAACCCCGATACGGTTGAGGACAGGGCGACTTATATAGACCCTAAGCAGCATTCTCGAGGCATTGAGGCTGTCATTGTCAACGGACAGGTTATATTGGAAAATGGTTCCCAAAGGAAAGTCTTTGCAGGAAGAATTTTGGGAAGATAAGCATCTCTTAGATAACTTTTCTATCAGAATAGAAAAAGATGAAGCCTGGTACTAGGCTTCATCTTTTCCCTGAAAAATGGAGGTACTTTACTGTGATAAAGACGCATCAACTTACTACGCCCAGCTTTTTAGTCGATTTGGAAAAATTCGAACAGAATATTAAAGAAACGGCGGAGTTATGCCAATCGAACGGGAAAAAACTCTGCCCGATGGTGAAAACGCATAAAAGCGTCGAGATTGCCGCCATACAACAGGCGCATGGCGCTGCCAGCTTTCTGGCAGGAACGCTGGATGAAGCGGAACAATTAGTGGAGCATGGTTTTCAGGAAATCGTACTGGCTTATCCCGTTGCGGCTGCTGAAAATATTACACGAGTCATAGGCCTGGCCAAAAAGGCTCATGTTATGATAAGTTTCGATGGCTTTGAGGCGGCTTTACAGATGCAAAACCGGCTTGCCGCAGAAAAGCTGCGGATGGATTATTTGGTGATTATCGACTGCGGCTTGCGCCGGTTTGGGGTACGGCCGGAAAAGGTTCTGGAACTTGCCCGGGCCCTGAGCAAGTTATCCGCTTTAAATTTTAAGGGAATTGCAACGCACCCGGGGCACGTTTATGGCGTAAGCTGCTTATCGGAGATTGCCAAAGTGGCCCAAGAAGAGATTTCTGCGCTGGAGACGGCAAAGAACCTGTTGTCTCAGGCCGGATTTGCTGTAGAGATTGTTGCCACAGGCAGTACGCCGACCCTGCCGTTTGCCGCTCAAAATAACACAGTTACCACGCTGCGGCCGGGAAACTATATCTTCTATGATGGGATACAAATAGCCTTAGGTGTCGTGCCGCATGACCGGTGCTCTTTGACTGTTTTGGCAACCGTTATTGCCAATCCCAGCGAAAATCTCTTTATTATAGACGCCGGCAGCAAGTGCTTCGGCCTGGACAAGGGGGCGCACAGCGCAGCTTTGTTGCAAGGGTACGGCATGATAAAAAATCACCCTGAATTGATGGTGGAAGGGCTGTCCGAAGAGGTAGGAAAAATCAAAGCGACAAAAGCCACGGATTTAAAAGTCGGAGACAAAATTGAGGTGATTCCGAACCACGCCTGCGCCGCCGCGAATATGACCAGCTTTTTAGTCGGCCATCGCAATGGCGTAATTGAGAGAATTATAAAAATTGATGCCAGAGGCGGTTCCGCTCTGAACGGAGCGTTAAAAGAATGAGGCGGGGAATCTTATGAAAAGTATCCAGACCAAACTGACACTCACCGTTTTGACTATTTTCTTTGTTGCGCTCAGCTTGCTGGGAGGAATCAATTACTGGAAAGCACGGGGCATCATTACCGAAAATATTACCAAGGATATAACGCGCCAGACTGAAATCTCGGCCGGCGGCCTGGGAGACTGGCTGGAAGCGCGTAAGACCGAACTGGCAATTATGGCCCTGACCCCGGCGGTAAAAAGCGGCGACCGGGAGCTGATTAGACCGCTGATCGCCAACGTCGTCAAAGAAAAAACGATCTATTCTATTATTGGCTATATTTATCCCGACGGGACTGTTGTAAATACGCTGGGGACTTCCGTCAATCTCAGGGAGCGAGAGTACTTCAAGAAGGCGATGCAAGGGGAAAGTTTTATTGCGGATCCTTTTCCGTCCAAAACTTCCGGTCATTTGAACATCGTCGTGTCCGTCCCTGTGAAAGTGAACGGTATGGTAGCAGGGGTGCTTTATGGCGCCATTGATGTGGAGGGACTGACGGAAAGAGTTTTAGACATCAAGGCCGGACGAACCGGATATGGTTATGTGGTACAGGGAGATGGCCTGACTATTTTTCATCCCGACCAGGAAATCGCAATGCAATTCAATCCTCTGCAAGACAGTGATGCGTCGGCTGAACTTCAAACTGCAACCGCGCGGATGATAACCCAGGAGACGGGGTTAATAGAATACGACGAGAAGGGCGTAAATAAAATGATGACTTTTGCGCCTATTCCCGGGGTGAACTGGTCCTTGGCGCTGACCGTGCCGACAGCAGAGATAACAGAGGGGGTATCGTCACTTACCGTCATTTCCTTTATAATCATAGCCGCGGTATTAATCATAGCCGGTTTATTGATCATCTGGTTTGCGCGGCGTATTGCCAAGCCTATTCAAAAACTGGAGATATCGGCTAACCGGATTGCCACGGGCGATTTGTCGCAACAAAAAGTGGATGTCAAGTCCAATGATGAAATTGGCCGGCTGGGCCGGAGTTTTGAACAAATGGCTCTGAACTTGCGGGGACTTATCCAGAAGGTCCAGGGAGCCACCGAGCAAGTTTCAGCTTCGTCAGAACAGCTGACTGCCAGTTCTGCCCAGGCTGCTCAGGCGGCAAACCAGGTGGCCGGCGCGATCAACGATGTGGCGACAGGGGCGGTCAATCAGTTGAAAGCTGTAGATCATACGATTCATATTGTGGAGCAGCTATCCGCAGAGATACAGGAAGCTGCCGCCAACGCCGGCAATGTGACCGCAACAGCGCAGCAGACGCTGACTGCCGCGCAGGAAGGCGGGAAGGCTGTGCAGCAAGCGACCAGCCAAATGGCCAACATTGAAAAATCAGTGGATGATTCCGCAAAAATGGTGGACAAATTAGGGGAACGATCTCAGGAAATAGGCAAGATTGTCGATACCATTGCAGGCATAGCCGGACAAACGAATCTTTTAGCGCTTAACGCCGCCATTGAAGCGGCCCGTGCCGGTGAACAGGGACGCGGATTTGCGGTAGTGGCCGAAGAAGTAAGAAAGCTGGCCGAACAGTCACAGGCTGCCGCTAAACAAATCGCTGAATTGATCACTGAAATCCAAAATGATACGGATAAGACAATAGAGGCTATGAATGAAGGAACGCGTGAAGTAAGGACTGGTACTGAGGTGGTTGATAATGCGGGCCGGAATTTTGGCAGAATCGTGGATCTTATTGGGCGGCTGTCAGGACAGGTTAATGATATTTCAACGGCTATGGAACAAATGGCTGCCAGCAGCCGGAACATTGTAGTTTCGGTTAAAGAAATTGATGATACCAGCAAGCAGTCATCGGCTCATACCCAGACTGTCTCTGCTGCTACGGAGGAGCAACTTGCCTCCATGGAGGAAATTGCATCATCCAGCCAGGCATTGGCTGGTTTAGCCCAAGACCTGCAGACCGCGGCAGCCAGATTCCGGGTGTAGCGGGATATTGCCGCCTCCAGCCTGAGCAACCCTTCCGGTTGGAGTAAAATAGAGATACCTGAAAAATCCTGCGAGTTAACGATGGAACTCGCAGGATTTTGATTTATAGCGGAAAGACAATGCAGTGCAAAATCAACCGGAAGTTGCTGAAGCGGGGCGTGGTATCCGGCGCAGACCCTGTTGGCCGCTTTTTCTATGCCCGGGAGATTTTCGACTTTAGCGCGATGATGCCCATGCGGCTGCCGTGTGCTTCCAGCAGCCCGGCGAATGGACAGAACACCGTCGACGGTTCATGTGCGAAAGCTGTATTTGTGAGGTGGCTTTTATTTATGTTGCTTTGCCTCTTGCGGTTCCTGGATTTGTAAAGAAGCAATAGGCAAGGTGCCTGTCCCTAAACTTTTTTAGAAAAATAGGACAAAAGACCCAAACAAATAGAGTCGATATATATTGCTTATTTTCCATACTTGATCATATAATGAAAACAAGCAAATGAACATACAAAATTATACAAATTTGGCTTAAGCAATTCCAGCCGTCAAACAACTACTCCAGCACACTGATATAACAGGAAGACTTCTTACGCTAACCTACCCTAAACAAACCGGACGGATTTGAAACCGCCGATCAGACCTACGGCTTTCAACTCCTCCTGCAGCTCTAAACCATTGAACCGAGGTGACCCCATGGCAATCAGAAAGCCCCTTTTAGCGCGAAAAATCATGGCCCACCTGGCCCTGTGCACCTTCACCTTCCACCAAACCGTCGCCTTCGCCGGCACCGCCGCCGACCCCAACGCCCAGGCCGGTCAAAGGCCTATAGTCAATCAAGTCAATAACGTCACCGTCGTCGACATCGCCGCCGCCAACAACAAAGGCCTCTCCCACAACAAATATGGCCAATTCAACATATCGCCAAACGGT
>NZ_AFGF01000118.1 GCF_000219125.1 Acetonema longum DSM 6540 | reverse complement strand
GCCGGGAACCGCGGGAATCTGCCGTTCTTCGATGAGCTGGCGGTTGGTCTCGTCCAGGCAGACGACAGGGCGCAGCGGATCGCAAGGACGGCTGTAGGTTCCCAGGACATCTTCCATGCGGGCTACGAATTCCGCGCTGGCTTTAGGAATGCACCATTCTTTCTTTTGCCAGGGTTTAAGTTCGTTTTTTTCAGAATATTCAACACTGCAGCGTCGGAGAGGCTCTCCACCACCTGCAGGCGTACGAGCTCATCCGCGATCAGCTGTAAGGTCCAGCGTTCGCGCCCTTCTGGCGGAGCGGAACAGGCAATAGCCACGATATGTGCTTCTACGTTGCCGTCCACTTTGCGACGCCGGTTGGCTTGCTCTTTTCTCCCTAACGCCGCTTCCAATCCTTTGCTTACGAAGCGCTTGGCGATCTGACTGATCGTGTGCGGCATGACGCTGAAGGCCTCTTTGATTCTCTGATAGGTCCAGCTTTGGTTTTCCGGGATCTCGTCCAGTTTGAGAAGAATTTGTGCATGTTTTATACGATATCCCTGCGTGTTTCCCTTCCGGATGAGTTCCTTCAGTCTGTTGCGTTCTGCCTCTGTCAGTGTCACTATGTATTTTTGATTCATTTTCATCACCTGGCATCAGTTTACCAGTTCCAGAAGATGACGACTACTTCTATTTACTAAATTGGTGGAATACTAGTTAAATTTATTAAAGTTGCTTATTCTTTTTAAATACTATCTTGCATAAACGTAAGGGGACCAGTTCCGTGGCTAATGAAACTCCAGTACTGGACAAGACTATTGAATTTGACGACAATCTAATATTGGGGGTGCATCACTCCACATCTTTAGCTTTGCATAAAAATAATTATCCTTTCCTCCAAATTGGTCATATTCTTTCTTTTGATTTCACATTGCCAAATCACAAGGAAAGACCATCCTTGTGATTCTATTTCCTGGTAATTTATGTTATCTCGCTGTTTGTTGTTTGAAATTTTCTCTTCCCAAAACTCACGATTACTAGAAGGTAACGTTCCGCGCTGACAGTCATGACCATGCCAGAAGCACCCATTAACAAAGATGGCTTTTTTTCTACCGGGATAAACAATATCCGGAGCGCATCTCAACTGAGAAGTAGAAAGACGATATTGACCAAAGCCAAGAGAACACAATAACTCCCGAATAATCAATTCTTGTTTTGTGCCCTTGTTTTTCACAGATCTCATGATCTGTGATCGCTTCTCTTTATCAAAAATGTCCGGCATGAAAATCACATCCAAATGTTCCTTCACCGATTGGGCTTGTTGTCTGCAAAATTCAGGTGGTAAAGCATTCCCGATCATCAATGCGAGAGCACTTCTACGAATATCGATGGGGAATCTATAGTTAGATGGAAATGTCTGTAATAACGCCGCTTCTCGTGCAGTTAGCGTTCTGTTCGCCACCGGATGTAGAAACCGTCCTTTTGATGGATTAAGACATCCTCCTGTTATTGTGGATGACACGCTGTCCCAACGCAATCGGCCATATACATCTTTGAATCCAATACCGGGTTTCTTATGGCATTCTAGAAGATAATCCTCCGGCAAATCACTTCTGCTCCCACCGTCATGTGGTGTAATCTCGATCTGTCTCTGAATCTTCTCTTTATGGGTCGGGTATATTTTGTGAATCGGGTCAGAGGTATCCTCGGGGCTTTCCAAATTTTCTATGGTAGCTCTTACTGTGACCAGCGTATTACTACCTTGCTTAATTTGAATATTGCCTAATAGTGAACCCAGTAATACCAATCGTTTTCTTCGCTGTGGAACGCCATACCTTTCTACGTTTACTATTTGATGATCAAGAGAATATCCTAATCCCGCCAGTTTTTTGACCACTTCTTTAAAATCGTCATATTCAGAAAGCGCAGGGACGTTTTCGAGCATAATAGTAATCGGCCGCAGTTCATCAGCAAATCGATAAAATTGATGGATTAATTTGTTTCGCGGATCATTTACTGCCCCTTTTTTGTTTTTTCTTCTCAGAGAAGAAAAACCTTGGCATGGCGGACAAGCCGCTAAAAGAGACAACGGTTCTCCCTTCAGCAGCTTTGCGATATCATCGGTATTGACATCAAGAATATTCTCATGAAATAAAACTGTACTGTCCTCATGATTCATTTTATAAGCTGACGCAGCATTATCATCAAGCTCAATTCCGGCAATAACATGAAAACCTGCCTGCCGGAGTCCTTCCGTCATGCCGCCACAGCCACAAAATAAATCAACAGCCGTGTATCCAAGCATATTTCTATCACCCGGTCATGTATTTGCAACCCATTCGCTATAAAATCCAATATCATTATTATCAAATGTTCCGATCAGCATCCCACGGTCAAGAAAGACATTAAATTCCTCGCAGCTTGTTTCCGGCAACAAGGAACAGGCATGACAAGCTGCCAGATTTAAGGCATCACGGCCTTGTCCTTGTTCCGTAGAGATACAAACCGGATCATTGGAACATATAACACTACCTAAAACGGCTCTTTTAAAAACCTTAGGTAGTGCATCCGGTTTTCCCTGGCGCACCAATCCGCCTAATGTTCCTTCCGAATCTCCGGAGGCAGTATAAATAAATATGCCGGCCATCTCTTTTCCGTCTTCCTCTGATGCACAATAAATCCGTTCTCGCAAGGAGGCAACGGTGTACCCGCACTCGAAACTAAGTTGCCGGATTAAAACATGCGCCAAAGTATGCAAGAAAACAAACTGAGGTGATACCTTTCTGGGAATCACTTCGCCCATAAGTGTGGCAAAATAATTGCCTTCTATTTCACGTGCTCTTTTTTGAATAACCGGCCGATATGCAGCCCAATCGTCTAATTCTTTCTTATTAAACTCTAAAAAGATACCCTCTCCGCGAACTTCATAAGCAGGATACCAGGAGGTTTCCGGCTCTTTTACCGACACAAAACCGAGTGTATCTTTTCCCGTATCGGATAAACCGGGGGGATTAATTCGAGTGAAGCCGGTTAAAGCACGTATCTCACGGATTTTATGTATCAAAGACACGCTTTTCAAACCGGGAATCTCATATTTTTTAATATCCATATCTTCTCGTACAAAATCATCCGTATCTAAACTTGGTTTTGCCACTAAACCGGTAAGTGCATCAAATTCTTCGGCTCTATACTTTACGCTATCTGTTTGATAGTTTGGGTCCGCTTCTTCCGAGTGAAGCAGCAATTTTCTTTCTAATATGGGTTTAATTATTGCAGGCGGTTCCAATATTTGCGCCGCAATAGTAGAGGCCCATTTATCTAATTGCCTTTTAATGCGCTCATTGATATCATCATCGGAACTTTCTTCTTCTTTATATCCGGCAATTTTAATCTGACAGTCGGAATACCCCGAACTCCTTTCTATAGAACTACTTAGATGATCGGAGTAAGGCGGAATCACTAAGGAACTCACGGTTTTAGGAAAATATACCGATGAAGCACCCCTTTGCATAGCTCGAGGATGGGCCCCACAAATGACCGAATGATGTTTCCATGGCTGGTTACCACTACATACAAATGTATCGGTTCCATCCCGCTCATCTAGGCGGTCAAAGATAGTTGGATCAAAAGCTTCATAAAGTGTCGCTTTTGCGTTGCAGTTGGTGCACTTTATACTAATGCCCTCCAATCCCGCCGTTGCAGTTGTTCCAGTGCTAAAAGTAAGCTGTGGGTTGTCACATACTTTTTTAGCACCTCCAGCATTTCTGCGATGAGCCCATTCTATCCATGGAAAGTCATCTATATGGCCATGCGCACATACAATAACAATACGTGCAGCCACAAGGTCTTGCCGACATTCGAGGCATCGCGGTGTTTTCATGTAAGGATCACTGTCTAACTTCTTGGCTGCGGACTTCTTTTTATATTCTTTATACCATTGCTTAATTGGTTGAAAGCGGCGACATTTAGGGCAGAAATACCATTGCGGGAAACGAACATATGAAATCCCTTCTCGAAATTGTGGTTCATCGCTACCACCAGGCATGCCAAAATAATCCACTTTAAGTACATGCTGCAAACGCTCATCGTAAATCCGCACTACCTTATCCGCCCAGTATTCAGGGGCAGCCGTCATCAATGTTTGATCGGGAAAATCAACCATAGCACCTACGCCATATTGGAGAATAGCTTGAGAGCTTCGCACATTATACTTAATACGCTCGGATGGGTTGGCAAAAACGATTCTGTCTTTAGGAGAAAGCATATTGCTCATAATTCATCCTCCCAAACCAAAATATTGGCGGCAATGCTTTGATCGACATTTCGCATAGATGTCATGGTTTCATAGGCCGGATCACCAGCCGAAGTTCCAAAGACTTTTAGAAGCCTTTTTTGGCCCGCAGCAGGAGCCTTCATCATAAAGCGATCCCCGTAATAGAAATTCTCTCCACCTGCAATTTTAACACGATCATACCAAGCCGTCACTATTTCATTAATACGAGTTTCAATCTCAGCGGTATCGTCTTCGAGATCGTTCCATGTTCGAGAATTGATTTCATTTACCCTTTTAAGAATATAGGTCCGCATTTCCGCTAAATCGCTTTGCAGATATTCAGGGTCAAACGTCGCCGCATCCGGGTCACTTGAAAGCCCATACAAATGCCTTACCATAGAAACAATGACCGCGTGTAATGCTCTATCACGAGCAGGTTTTGAAAAGGGCGTTGCTCCTGTTGGCTCTACAAAACGATAGAACGATTCATGGTAGGATTTGAATTGCTCATAGTGAGAGCGGTCTCGGCTCTTTGTTCCATCGTATAGCGTGATAGCGACTCCGGGATAGGAACGTCCTATGCGACTTGAAGCCTGTATATATTCACTCGTCAGCTTCGGTTGCCCTACTATGAGCATGACATTCAATCGAGCCACATCCACCCCAACTGAAATCATATTTGTGGCAAGCAATGTATGAATAGCCCATTTTCTATTGTCTTGATTCTCTTTTGAATATTCAAGCCGCTCTAATTTTTCCAAGGTTTCATTCAGTTCTGATGTGGAAATCCTACTTGTTAACTCAGAGGCTTCGGCAATCGTTCTGCCACGACCTACACCAAATCGATACGCCGTTCTCTTGATAAAATCTTTCACATCATCATCAATCATTGTGCGGCATTTGCCCAAATCTCTGAGGCTGTTGAAATATATTGCTAAAGTCCAGAACTTGTCTTTTACTTCATCTGGAAGCTGCATCATATCGACACGCTGTAAAATTGCTGCAATAGCCCGTATTTCCATCATGGCTTTTGTTTTTCCCGACGGCATGATGCCAATATACATACGTCCATATTTTTGTTCTTCAACGGAAAGCTTGGCTTCACGCGCAAAATACGAATCATCAGCATTTAGCCCGGATGGGGGAAACTGTCGTACTTCTCTGTTATATAGCACCGAGCATTGCTCTTTCGCTCTGCGTATAGTAGCTGTTGAAGCAATAATTTTGGGTTTAACTCCTTTGGCCGAGCATAGCGCATCTACTGCGGTTTCGTACAATCCGACCATAGTGCCCAACGGACCTGAAATCAAATGCAACTCATCTTGTATGATAAGTTCCGGGGTACGGTTATTCGAGTTCGTTGCAAAGAATGATCCGACATCATTTTTCCAAGGAAGCATTGCAAACTTATCCACAGTGCCAAATAGCAAGGTAGGTGGCGAATCGTACAATTCCTCATCGACTATTTGAATCGGTAATTTGTCTTTATAATCGCAATCTTCTTGGGGACAACACAGATAAAAGTGTTTGTTGTTTCTTAGACGATAACCCCATTCCCCAACCACTTTCTTATCTGCTCTTACATCCTTTACCATTTTTGTTCCGCACCAAGGGCATTTCAATATTTGAAACTTATTATTTTGGTCTTTCGCATACTTTAGCTGGAAAGCATCTTTCGCATTCCACAGCTTATCGAAATGCTCTTTTGCTTTACCATTTTTATTGGGGGTATGGTCGCCGCCAATCCACAGTCCGATAGAAATAGCTTCCGATCCCAGTGGATAAACGGGATACTTTTTTTTCAATAATGAATCTTTTCGAATGGCCTCACATGCACATATAAGTGTTGCCGCACGCACAAATTGTTGTGCAGCTAAAAGGCGTAATGTATAGCGCATAATCACAGTTGTTCCGCCGGAGGTATCAGGAAAAGCTAATCGTCGATAGAAGATGGTGAAAGCAGTTAGCCCTAAATATGCTTCAGTTTTGCCGCCACCGGTAGGGAACCAAATCAAGTCTACTATATCTCGCTCTTTACAATTTGGGTCTACAATTGATTGGAGGCTCATCAACAAAAAGGCCAACTGAAACGGCCTCCAAAAATATGAATTACTTTCGTCATAATAGTTTAAGGCTTTGATGTGTTCTTGTAATTCGATATCGCCGGGATACTTATCAACTTCTTGAAGTTTAAGATGGATACGTTGCATAAACATTGCCCGGTTTGCCAGTTGCAATGATTGTGAAATCATTTGATTTTCTTCTAAAAGGCGCAGTCCCATATTCATGCGGTCACAAGCGTCTTTACAATCGACAATATGCGCCTTTGCCTTTGCTTGAAAGGCAACCGCCACTTCTTCTTCGTTTTTACTCATTTTGGACAGCTTATCTATCCATGCTGAATATGAATTGATAAGTGCTTTCATTGCAGCAATTTTTTCTGTCATAGCCGCAGAATCTAAGTCGGACAAATATTTCATCGAAAGGCACTTTTGATCCACTGAGGAATCGGCAATACCAAAATCCATTTGTGGCACCTCGATCTGCGGAAAAAAATCAGTGACAATATAGCCTAACCCATTTTTATCAATATTCCAGTTTACAGATGTACCGTGTCCTGTGCCATATACTTTTTTATTTCGGTATAGAAGAGCTAAAGAAAGTTCCTCTTCATCTTGGGAGTTTTCATTAGCAAGCCCGGTATACTCACAAAAGCGATAAGGGGACTCCTCCGATGCTATAACTTTAATCTGTGGCTGAAAAATAGAATTCATTCCATTATAACTTCCAGAAGCGCCATTGACCATCATTATCGTTATGGAGAAAACATCCGGTGCGATCTGTTTTCTTAACGCAGTTATTTTTGCACTTGTTCCGTCTAAATCATGGTTTTGATCAACATAGTCTGCCGGAGTAAAATCAATATCAATATTAACATCATGGGGGATTCTCACGAATCCATTTCGCCCCAACTGATTACAAAGTGTGATAAGCGGTTCTTTTAGCGCTGCACCTTCTGTTAGGTTTTCATAATTGTTAAATGACTGGTACACATATTTTTTTTGAAGCGGTTGAATCAACCTTAGCAGCTTATTCGCCCGATCTATTTCAGCATAAGATCGAAACTGAACCGGTAATTCATAGCTATCATCGGCAGCAAGCTTAAATGGAACCGCACAATCAGCCAACCTGGCCTTCTTGTATGTGCCGAATTGAATATTAGCAAATATATGACTGCTATTGCCTCGAACAAAAAAAGTATACCCCATTGAAGACGGCATATTTTGTGAAGACAGGCTTATTTCTTCATCTAAAGATTCTTCGTCCGGGATATTAACCGCTTCTTGACGACTTTGAGAGACCGGCTCCGATGAAAGACAAATATCGTCTTCATTGTCTTCATCATCTGTATCCATATTATTTTCACTTGGTTTGGCGCTATCATCATTGTCGGCCATGTACTTTTCTTTTTGCGGAAATAATATTCCAACAGAATAACGTACTTCCGGTAAGTCGGTTATTATCTCATGCGATTCGTCCGGTATCGAATGTTCCGATCCGGGGCCAAGCAATTCTTTCCGCACCTCATTAATCAGAACATTGCGCGCGGCATATGTTTGCTGTTGTATTTCCGCTTTGGTCATGTAAGCCACTCCTCTCTATAAAGCATAAGGACGATTTGCATAGGTGACGGAAACTTGTACATCGCAAACATCTGCGATAGCATCAATTTGAACAATTTGGGATAAGGCGTCAAGCTCATCTCTTACAATACTTGACAGGAATGAAACATTTTCAGATGCGTGCTGATAGTTTTTAATAACACTTTGGCCAATGAGTTTTAGGATTCTGATTCTCAAGCTGCGAATTGTGTTGCACGCCTCGTGAAAAGCTTCCGGAGAAGACATCATTTCTTCATCTTCACAGATAAGTGCTATTTGGTAAAAAGAACCTTCTTCTCTAGGCGCAATTATTCGACTTTCAGGATTTAGCCAGGTTCTTAAAGTAACGGCGTGTTTAGGTGTTCCATATGCTTTCATCTCATCCGATAAATCTTGAAATGAAAGGTTATTTTCCTGTTTGTACTTTAACAGACGGTTCTTCCAATGCTTTGATTTTCGAAAAGCTTCATTGATTTGCTCATTTGAAACAGCAAGTTTTTTTATGATTTCCTCAACGATATCTTTTGTTTGGTCGCTATTTTTGGTAAATAGAAGCATATCGCCGGCATTGATATCTTTTACAGTGCTTTCTGTAACAGTCATTTGATCGCGGTCAAAAATATATGGAGTGTAATATTTTGTGAAGAAAACGGATTCCCCATCAGTAGTTGTAGCAACCCGAACAATATCGGCCTTTGTAGTTACTCCGTCAACCGTATTTGAGATGGTCTGTAATGCTGTCTTTATAGTAATGGCATCTATGTATTCTTCAATCTCAAAATCATCCAGAATTTCTACATTTTGTATTGCCTCTTCTTCGTCAACATTTCCGAAATCATATTTTATAGCGGAGCGATTATTAAGTTTTGCTTCCTTCTGAGCATACGCTTTTTTTTGATAATCATACAGGGGTCTTTCGTGTGGATATAAGAGACACTTTACTATGGGTGAAACAAAGACAGAGAAAATTGAAAATCGCTTTGTTCCTAAACACCCAACAAACAGAACGGAATCATAACTTCCCTTATGATCAAAAGCCCCTATAGTTTTTATGTATAATTGGGTATTGGCGCTGATATCCGTCGGCAGAAGTGACTTAAGGATATCCACATGATACGACTTTGGAACCAACACCAGTACAGTCCCGCTTTCAAGCGCATTATACAATGCTTTCAGTAATAGGGCTTCTTTTGGGTTTTTAGTTTCCACTGCACGATACGCTTTATCAAGAATATCGGAAATTTTCAATAACAGGGTAGCTAATACACCATCGTAATTTTCGATGACGCTTTTTATAAAAGTGATCTTTTCTGATGCCGATGGAAATACAATCTCTATATTTTGCCGCTTGGCTTCAACCATATTTAGAGGAAAAGTGATATTTGAAAGATAGTTCACCAGAGAATAGCTTTCAATAATAAGCCTATCTATTAAATCATCATTCTGAACATGGTGACGAACAGCTTGAATATTATGACGAAAATCTCGATATTCTTCGGAATTAATAATACTGTCCGCATCGTATTCAATAATTTCTCTGTCTAAAATATTTGCAATCTGCGTTTCGATTTCAAGGGTCAGAGGGCCCTGGGGAGTAATTGGCAATGAACTGGATAATAGCATATCTTTCGTACAGGCAAAAACAGTCGCATCTGTATAGGTCTCGCAAAGACTATCGAAGCCGTCAATAATAGGTACGGATATGAAAGCTTTTTTGAGACTTCTTCTATTAAGTAAATCAGGCAGTTCAGATTCACCATTCTTGACAATCTGCCCGCCTAGAACAGCAATGGCGAAAATACTTTTTTCTTCATCTGCGTATACTTGATCTCTGGCTACAGAAACCTTGTTTGTAAATCTGAGAACGGGATTGTTTTTACCAGGATTACCGCGATAGGGGTATTCCTTATTTTCCGAAAAATATGATACGGGCATCAAGTCGGTTATACAGACGGACTCTGTTCCATCATAACGAATTCTAATATTATTGATAAAGGTATCTGCAAAATCTCGACTACTTACAACTACTACAGATTTTTTAGTCACACTCGAAATATCAGATAACTCCGTTTCAAAAGCGGATTGCAAAAAATCAATCTTAGCTTTAGAGTCATTCAGGATACCACGCCCATCTAATATAGTGGCTTCGCCTTGGTATGGCTTGATTTTGTAAAAGGATGCCGGGGAAATTGTCTCAGTAATTGGTGACTGATATTTCCCTTTAGTTGACCCATATTGAATTTTTACAAACCCTTTTTCATCGATACCTAAAAATTCGGCTCTTGTCCTATCCTTGTAAATAATAATATCGCCAGGATTAAGTGAAGCAACCAATTCTTGTGGTGTTAATTCATCATAGACAAGGCAAGACAGTGCGGCAAAAGTTGTTAACAATAAATCGAATATGGATGAACCGGTATGATAAATGATTCCACTATCCTTTTTTGTAGAGTGCATTAAACTAGACATATAGTAAGAAAAGGTCGAAATTAAAAGACCGTTTGAAATGCTTTCATTTTCAAACAGAATATCGCATTTTTTCATCATGCTTAGTATCGGGGTATTATCCATACTTCTCTCCCCTATTCAAAACACTTGCCCTTTCGCAAAAAGCAGGAAGTGGAAGACAATCCCATAATTATATTTTATTATAGCAAAGGGAATAGCTGATTACAACGAAAAAGAGCGTTTTTTCGACACATGATATCTGAAAACAATCCACTATTTTCCATGTCTTTCCTCGTGTGTAGTTTTATAAGGGAGGGGACGGACGGGGACGTTAGGCTGTGTGAAACTACTGAAAAACCCCGATTTTAGAAATGTCACCCTTCATAAATCAAGGGTTTACACCATGCGAAATGCTCTTTTTACCGACTTTTTCAGTGGTTTCGGACGGTCCTTTTTTGTCAACTTCTCGTTACAACCCCACACAAACTACCAATTACTCTTTCAATTTGGCAACTCGATGATCGTCCCTCTAGTTTGTAAAATATTTCCGCCGACGAAGTTATAGTGGTTTCAGAGTGGTTTCAGTGACGGTTCTTGACTTGAATTAGCCAGAGCCTAAAATTTCTATGGACAGCAAAGCCAATGTTTAGATAATGCCCGAGTAAAACGATTCTTCCGGCCTTTAAAATAGTAGTACCATCCAATAAAATTAAACTCGGCTACCCTATAACCCGTACCGCATTCTCCCTCACCCCGGTCACCAACTCCATAATGCGCTGCTGCTTTGTCTTATCAAACAGCTTCATGAAGCTAACCGGCTTATCAAAAGGCGGCTTCATCAATTCAGCCATATTCTCTACATAGCCATTTTGAACGATATAGTCCACGATCTTTTTTACAAACACAATTTGCGCCTGGCTGAGCGCCTGGTCATTAATAAATTCGGAGAACACCTTCATGGCGGCATCGTATTCAAGCTTGCCGATTTTACGCACCAATAAGCCGAATGGCGTATCCCCGAAGGCTTGCTCGTAGTCGCTCCTGGAGCCGAGATCACCGGTCAAAATATACTCCAGGCTTTCGTAGTCGGCTGCTGTCAGCGGAATGTTGTTGCGGAGTTTATGGATGGCGAGGTTGTCCTTGTTCGCTTCGATATACCGGTTCACTTTCAGCCTATAATCCTCAAAGTCATAGGCAGGATAGATCGTCTCGCCCTCCCTGACTCCGAGAATGCTGTCGGCCAGGTTGGTATAAATCGAATTCCGCCCGCCGGCATCCACAATAAACTTAATCAAATCCCGCAGGGCCGCTCTGACCGTTTCCAGTGTCAATAAATCCGCATTCCGCCAAAATTCATCGGTTTGGATAGAATGGATCAGCTCAATTTTTTCTTTGACTTGCGGGATGCTGATCCGTTTCGCCAGGCCTGCGCTAATATCGGTTAATTGCCGTTTCCCTTTTTTAAACTGCGGCAAACCCTCAATCTGCGCAAGCATCATGCCGTACATCAGATTGTCAAAGCCTTTGGCGTATTCATCGGTATCATCCAGATAGACAAGGGGCGCCAGATACAAGATCAGATTACGCTTATCGGTATCGGACAGGCATACAAACGCGGCCTGATCTTTGTATTTTTCAACATATTGCCATTGCATTTTGACCGATACGAGTTCCGGATTGAGGGCTTGTATTTGTAAAACGATCCCTTCGATTAAACCGGTCCGCCAAAGTTGATAGGCTTCAGCGGCAAAAGCGGAATCCTGCAGACGGTGAATCAGTCTTACTTTTTTACTGAAAATCGACTCAGTGATGCTTTCCGTATCACGGGACTCTATCCCTTGCGGGTTCTGGCGGAAAAACTCAAAGTTACCCAGATAGTCAAAAATATAAAAGCACTGTTTGTCTTTTGCAGCACCGAACAGGTTCTTACAAAACCTGGTACCGCGTCCGATCATCTGCCAGAATTTTGTTTTGGAGCGGACCCGTTTAAAGAATACCAGGTTCACAATCTCCGGTACATCGATGCCGGTGTCCAGCATATCCACCGAAATAGCAATCTGCGGCAGCTTACCAGCTGCCTTAAAATCGGTGATCCGGTCCTGAGCATATGCTGTTTTATTGTCAATAACCTGGGCAAACTGCCCGTTATACTGCGGATATAATTTATTGAAACGCTCCTCGATATACACTGCATGCCTGTGATTGGCGGCAAAGATGATGCTTTTCCCCAGCTTGTCGCCGCCGGCACTCTTTTGGCCTTTGGTCATCAGATGTTCCAGCACATAATCCACTGTATCCTGATTGAAAATAAACTCATTCATTGCCGGCGGAGGAACAAAGTCCGGCATGTCGCCGTCCTCATCGGTGAAATCCTCTTCATACCGCGCCTTATCCTCCGGCAAAAGCTCGTCGTAGGCGATGCCCTGCTCCAGGAATTTGGTGCGCACCTCGATATTATGGTAGGGTACCAGCACTTTATCGGTGTAGACCGCGGTATCATAGTCATAGGCATAGGTCGGCACGCCGTTTTCCATTTCGAAAAATTCATAGGTGTTGCGGTCGATGTCCGTTTTAGGCGTTGCCGTCAATCCTACCACATAGGCGTCAAAGTACTCGAATATGGCCCTGTATTTTTTGAAAATGCTCCTGTGAGCCTCGTCCACAATGATCAGGTCAAAATGCGCCGGCGTAAAGAGCTTGCCGCCCTTCTCGCTCTTAGCAGTATCGATCGAATTGAGCATGGTGGGATAGGTGGAAAACACGATGCGAGCATTTTTATCTTCCTTGCCGTTGAGCGGATTGCAAAGAGACATATCCGGCAGATAGGTTTTAAAGTCGTCCCTGGCCTGTCTCACCAGCGCTGTTCTGTCCGCCAGAAAAAGAGTATTGGTAATATACCCGCCCCGTGACAGCACATCGGTCAGGCTGGATGCGGTTCTGGTTTTACCGGTTCCTGTCGCCATGACCAGCAGGGATTTGCGGTGGCCTGAATCGATATTGCCGCAGACAGCCCGGATGGCTTCCTTTTGGTAGTACCGGTCGGTAATCCGGTCCTGGATGTCGATGGCGGTTAATTTCCTGCGCTGCGTCCTGCGGCTCATCAGCTTTTCCAGGTCGGCCCGGGAAAATACGCCGCTGACTTGCCTTTGCGGCGAAGAGCAGTCATCCCAGATATAGGTTTCAAATCCATTGGTCGTAAACATGATGGGGCGCCTGCCAGTCATCCGCTCCAGGCAATCCGCGTATAGCTTGGCCTGATGTGTACCAATCTTCGGGTCTTTTGAGGTCCGCTTGGCTTCGATCACTGCCAGCGGCAAGCCGTCTTTTCCATACAGCACATAGTCCGCCGAACCGGTTCCCGTGCTGTTCGGCATACCCGCCAGCGCTACTTCTTCTTTGGCATCGTCGCCAATGATCCAGCCCAGCAGCTGTAAATCCACATCAATATAGCGCTTGCGGGTTTGAAACTCGGAGATATCCTCCGGGTTGAACTCCCGTTCCTCTTTGTGCTGATCCTTTTGAGCCGTCAGCGCCCCGCTCATCTCGGCAATCTGGGCAAGCAGCTTTTCGATCTCGGCATCCTTCTGCTTGATGATACTGTCGTCAATGGCCGGTTTCCCCTGTGGTATGGCATGCTCGTCAAAGCGGCGTTCTTCGTAGTCCGAGCCGTAGCAGTAATCAATCCACTGGATGAATTCAAACAGTCCGCTTAAAGACAGGACCGCATCGTTAAAGCTGACCGCTTTTTCGGTATGTACGGCCAGATTGCCCAGCTTGATAATATATGGCAGCTTGCCCCAGGTCCTGTGGTCCAGGGCAAACCGGAAGGTAGGCTCATGGATGAGGGCCTGCAAATTGTTTTTATAAGGCATGGAAATGGTGTTGTCCGCAGAGTAGACCCATTTCACCGCCAGCTCCAGCGCTTTTCTGGCCCCAACCGCCGCCATGGCGGGAGAGGTTGCGAGCACCCGCTCGGTTTCGATGGCGGCCGGTGAAAAGAGCTGATATTCGGCTTTTTCCTGTAAAAAATCGAAATTTGCAGGCATATCTGGTCACCTCAAATATTATTCGAAATACTGGCTCATCAGGCTGTCAAAGAGGGATTGGCTTTCGTCGATTGCTTTTTGTACAAGGGATTTTTGTTCTTCGATTTTGGTGACGATGGTGGCGAAGTGGGTTTGGAGAGAGAGGGGGGGCAATAGGATTTCTATGTTTTCTACAATGGTAGAATTAAGATTTTTCATAGTAATACCTTGAGCAGCCCTCTCTAAGACGCTCCTCATTTGCGTTGAAGAGATCGTCTGCATTAGATACACAGAATTTAATTTCTGCGATGGTTTCATAAATAAGCTGCCAGTTCCACATAAAAATCCATCATGTTTATCAGTAACAACAGCACATCTGCCTATTTCCCCACGTCTTCCCATAACGACATCATCTTTTTCCATTCTATACTGAGCAAGTTCTTGAGCTTTCTCCTCTGTTATTGTTAACATATTGTCTGCACAGAGTTTCCCCTTAATGATGTGGCTAGGATTAATAAGCGGAATTCCGCCTTGAATATAATCATTTGAATGCAATAGGCTTCCAAACGGTCCAATTTTAACTTGACATACTTCTTTTACTTTTTTCTTTTCCCATCCCTTCTCATTAATCACAGGGTCGCCAAACATATCGTAAAAAATGGACTTAATCAGGTTGTCCAGTTCCGCCGACTGTTTTTTGCGAAGTGCGATCAGTTCCGATGCGGCGCCAAGAGTTTGTGCAATTTTCTTTTGTACTTCGAGGGGCGGGAGGGGGATAATAATATTTTCAACAATTGCTTTAGATATTTCCTTGAACGTTGCGCCTCTACCTAATGAATTCAAAAAAGATGTTTTGCCCTTTAAAAACCAAAATAAATATTTGTTATGAAGTTCATCTCTACATATCAAATTTTTAAATCCCTGGTTACAAAACATCTCCCTTCCTGCAATGGCTACTTTTCCAATAGGTGCCCGGGAGGATAACAATACTGTGCCTTTAGGAAATGATTTTAAACCAGTATGATCAACACCTAGTTTGGTTATTTTCCTCTGAGTTTCGTTTATTATGGAAGTATCTTCACTAAGTTCGGCAGGGGTTATCCAATTGTATTCTCCGTTCCAGTACGTAGATACCGATGTTTTAGGTGTTGAGCCTGAGACCACCGTTGCAAGCTCTTTTAATTTCACCATTTCCCACTTACTCACCGATAAGCCCCCTCAGTTCCTCCATTTTGGAGCCTATCTCAAGGCTGAGCTCATCCAGCCGTGTCATGATCACCTGGGGGGCGTCGTATTCGATCTTTTCATATTCGGTTTGCTTATAGCGGTTGATGGAAAGATCATAGTCGTTCTTTTCAATCTCCGCCTTATCCACCAAGAAGCTCTGCTCCGTCGGTTTGCGGTCTGCTTCCCCGGCAAGGTTACTAAAGCGGGCAATAATGTCGGGAATGTCTCCTTCATGACCTAAATTCGTACGTTTATCGTCAAGCGAAAAGCCGTCCGATTTCATATCATAAAACCATACCTTATCCGTACCGCCTGCCCCGGTCTTGGTAAACACCAATACCGCTGTCGAAACACCGGCATAGGGCTTGAATACACCGGAAGGCATGGAGATGACCGCTCGCAGCTGGTGATTTTCCACCAACTCTTTGCGCAGTGTCTTATGCGCTTTTGTGCTGCCGAACAGTACGCCGTCGGGCACGATGCAGGCGCAGCGGCCGCCTTTTTTCAGCATGCGCAAGAACAGCGCCACAAACAACAGCTCGGTCTTCTTGGTGTCGCATACGGCCTTTAGATTATCATGAATGCCTTCCGCATCCACCGTGCCGGTAAAGGGCGGATTGGCCAGGATCACGTCAAATTCGGCAGCAACCGCGTTATTTTTGGAAACGCTGTCCACATAGTCCACATGGGGCCGGGTAATGGAATGGAGCATGAGGTTCATGGCTGAAATGCGCAGCATGGTCCGGTCGGTATCATAGCCGGTGAACATATCACCGGTGAAGTGTTTCCATTGTTCGGCAGTCATTTGGTCTTCATAGCAGGTTCTGATGTATTCGGCCGCCGAAACCAAAAAGCCGGCCGTACCGCAGGCAGGATCGGCTATCCTGTCGCCCGGCGCCGGGGCCACCAGCTGCACCATCATATCCCGGATATGCTTCGGCGTTCTGAACTGCCCGTTTTGCCCTGCCGTGGCCAGCTTGCCAAGCATATATTCGTATAAATCGCCCTGCATATCCAGGTCCTTGATGTCATGTTCATATAGCTCATCCAGGCCGGTGACAATCTTTTGCAGCACCTGCGGCGTCGGAATTAAAAACATGGCATCCTGCATATAACGGGAAAATGCCGAGCTGTTCTTTCCGTTCATTGCCTTGATAAACGGGAACACCTTGGTACCGACAATCTCATAAATTTCCCGGGAATCTTTATTCTTGAACTTGCTCCAGCGCATCGCCTGGCCGTCCGCATCTTGCGGAAACAGTTTCGGCAGGACTTCCCCGCTGACAGTTTCAAAATTTTCCGTTTCCAGCTCTTTTTCATCCAGGGAGCGGATAAACATCAAATAGGTAAGCTGCTCAATTACCGTCAGTGGATTGGTGATACCTCCCGCCCACATATCCGTCCATATTTTATCAACCTTGTTTCGTACTTCTCCTGTCAGCATCGACTCAATCCCTTTCCGTAAGACCAGAGACCGGAGTGATTTTCCCGGCTTGAATTCCGCTGTTTTTCATTCCGCCTGTGTGGAGGCGATATTTTAATATATTTTCAGTCTGAACATAGAAATCCTGCCAAATTTGTCAAAGAACATTGAAAATTTGACAGGATGTTCTATTGTAGTATTATGCTTTCGGCAAAAATGAATGAATATCTATCTGACCACAACCATCAATTTTATAATTGTTCGTCGTTTAAGTTAGAGCTTATCGACAAAACATCGTATATTCTTTCGGCAGCCCTACGATATTTTTCTACGCGCACCTTATCTTTCTCGGTAGGATCTTTAATTCTTGATAAATCCATATTGTCATGTAAATCGGCAAGCTTAACGCGACATGCGGTTTTGTTCTCAAGTATTCTGGCAATAAAATCATCGTAGTTTTCTCCGGGGCGTTTTGTCACGCAGTCTAAAACGGTAAGTACGTCCGGTGAAAAACCTTCTCTGCGCAGGAACTCCAAAGTAATATCGCTGTCTTCAATGGTATCGTGTAAAACTCCGCATATGCGTTCAATTTCGCTGTTTCCCGCCATCATCACCCGTAACGGATGAAAGATATACGGTGCTCCTGCTTTATCTAACTGTCCGGCATGCGCACCGGTGGCGATAATTATAGCTTTATTTAACATATCAAATCCCCCAGAATAGGCTCCCTTTGACAATGAAAAACAGCTCATCCTCCTCATCATAATGGTGCAACAGAAATTCTCCTTTTAATTGGGCCAGTTTGATATTGGAATTACCCCTTCCAATCCCACCAATTTTGCTTATTAGGCGGCAGTTGCCCGCCGTGGTCGGCATAATGCAACGCCAGACGGTAGCAATACAGCGCGCATCTGTCCACGATCACGCCTTGCGCGGCGCAGTCGGCGGCGTAAACGTCATCAGGGCTTTTGCCTTTCAGCGATTCAATGGTTGGGTAACCTGCCTTAATCAAATGTTCCGCCATATTATTTCCGATGCCGGGGATTTTCGTTAATTCCGATTTCATCGTCCGCTCCCCGTCAAATATACTTGCTCACTTCTGGTTCACGTTACCCTGGTCATCACTATTATTGCCCCACCAATCGACAATTTTTACACTAACATCACTGCATTTTTTTAAGAACTTATCGTGACAATCTTCTCTAATATTGCTTAACCCATATCCAAAGTGTTCATCTAATTCAGTAATAATAAATTTCATGAGTTCTTCTGCATTTTTCCCTTCATGCAATAACGCCAACAACTGTGCAGTTAAACAATCGTATTCATCCTTGGGTGCTCCTCCACGAATTAGACCAATCGGGTCCCATTCATTCACAAGTTTTTCTAACTGCTGATATTGATTGTTCAATCTCTTTTTGATTTCTTTTTGCTCTTCTCTTGTCAAATGTCCGTCCATAAACATCACCTTTATTCAGGGGCCCTTTTATACCCATCTAAATGGTTGTCATGAAATCCGCGGGCAGGAAACCTCTAACATCCATTTTTTCTCAGTGAGTGGCAACTGCATTTATTGTGCATTTTCCAATGTCGGTTTCCAAACGAAGCATTCCCAGTGAGGCCAATTAGCCTTAATCTCATCGATAAGCCATTTCCCGCCAATGGTTATAGACTCCTCATGCGAAGCATAAATGACCCAGTCTGCTCGTTGTGAAAAACTGTAAGTTTCAACTCCGGTGTGACAGTAGAGCGGTTCAAATACTGAAACAGTGAGTTCATATTCCGGCCCAGATTCGGTCAGAGTCCATACATGCTGAATATCATGTTTTTGTAGTATACGCCTAAGATTCTCAATGCCAAACTCAACATCAAATGATTCTTCCTGAAACGCCATCATATCATTTTTTGAAGTATTCCTTAAGGGATACCAATAACTCTTAGGTTGAATATCCCATTTCTCCAGTAATATAGCCCAAAGTTTCTGACTTGCTGATTCAGTAAGTACTCTTCTATAAAAAAGCGGCTCAATAGTTTCTAACTGCTCCTGGTTAAGACTATGAATGAATTCACAAAAAGCTTCTCTTTCTTGTTGCATTACTCGTTTAGCTAGGGTGTTTAGTGATCTGGTAAATATACTTTCTGCGGTATTTCCCGCCAGAATAATCAACTCTTTCGCTTCCAAAAAACTTGAAAAATCCTCAAGAGTGAATTTCTCTACTTCAATTAATATTGCGTCAAGGCAATTATATCGAGGAAATAATTTCAATGCATCATCGCTGTAAGACCCCATATTATGACTACCGTCGCTCTCAATCAATTTAAAATACTGCTTACGCCAGTAATGACCTCTTTCTATACAGTACTTTCTTGCTGCAGAATGCAACTTTTCAATCTGCGTTCTCATAAAACTCCTTTTGTCATTTCTGCTTTTATGAGGCGGTACATCAATTTACTTTTGTATCATACCGCTCATTTGAAAAATAATGATCGATGATTTTCTTTACTTCAGGATGGTCCTTATCACCCTGTATAAGGTAATCTACAAAAAAGTCCTCTATCTCTTCATCTTTTATATTAGCAAGCAATTCATAAATCTTATGCCAAACAAGCACAAAGGAATAGTTTCTACAGAAATAAAATGCCATTTCTTTAAACCGGAGGCTTTTTGAATAATATAAAGCTGTTGCAATATTCAAGCCATCCTTATCAGATAAGGGCTCTTCATTTCTTAATATTCCATTCAACCTTTTATCCGATAGATCTCCTGCCCATTGTATTCTTGCAACGGTCAATGCATCCGGGAAAATCGTCTCTGCTTCCAGTATCTCCTGGGACCATTCATAGTTCTTATCAAAATCATCGTTTATCAATGATAAATATGTTTCCGTTTCTACTTTATTTAATTGATTCAGTTTCCACAATTTCATAATATCGGTTACAGATGTAATCAGCTCATCTTCATTCAGAATTATGCCATTTATCGATATTCCGCCTTTGATATTCTGTTTTTTATTTGTTTCCCACACCGAACTTGCCGGGATGATCACCAGTGACTTAATCTTTTTCTTATCCAGCGCCGCAGCCACCGCTTTATGATGCCCGTCAAGCAAAGCACACAGGTATCCTTCCAAATGATAAGCAACTGCCCTATAGTCATCATTTTTTCTATAAAACTCAGCCTGCTGAGGATTGTAGAGGCTTGGTGGCTGTGTCGGCAAAATATAATATGGTATTCCTGCGCTCCAAAGGCCGTCTCCGCCATATATAGGGAAAGATGCTTTATTATAGGTCGGTTTATTATTTAGCTTCCAAAAGAATTCCCCATTGCCATTGGTAGGGCACAGTTCTGTATCAACAAGCGCATAATATCCTGTTGGCAACAGTCCCAGAAGGGGTTTAAGGCTTTCCAGCGACTCCCCCAATGAAACAAATTTGCGATTCAGGACATCCCGCAATTCGGCTATGACTTGCTGATCGCCCATATTCAGCCCATAGCCCGCCGCAACAAGTTTTTCGCAGGTTGGACAAAAATATGGACCATCTCCGTGGAATTTTATTAGCGGAGTGTTTCCATAAACCAAAGTGGCTAGTGCATCATTCTCCAAATAGCCATATTTAGCGGACAATAAACCTTTTCCGTTTTTCACATAAAAAACAATACCATCGCCTCCCCAATCTGCCTGATGGCCGCTGATTGTCTTTATTGTGATTATATCGGTATCGGATTTATTAAAAAGATTACGAAACATCTTATTCCTCCGTTAGTTTCCAACTATTTACTTGCGTTTGTCAAGTTGCTATATAAATGACAAAAAGGGATTTACGGAAATCCCTTGAAATTTTATGGAATAATATGTAAAATAGATTTTGGCTTCAGGTGCAGATCATGTTTATAATGCGGTGTTAGTTCTTATTGAAAAATAATAATAACTATAAAATGCAGGTTCCATTTCGATACCTCTGTTTCCGCTCCTAGATATAAATAATCGGCAGTTCCAATTCCCTTCAGGGTATGCACACAATATTCCATCCTTATTTTAGCATTTAAAGCAACAAAAAGAAACTGGAGGGATTCGAACCTGCGACCTTTTGATTCGAGTCAAGACGGGGCTCCATCTTCGTTTCAAAATGCTTAATAGCTTTTCCACGAGGGTCATGAAGCCACTTCTTATGTGATGATATCCAAAATAAATCAACAAGGGAAAAGGGATCATGGCCATTCCACGCATAACACACATGAAAAAGACGAACC
>NZ_AFGF01000117.1 GCF_000219125.1 Acetonema longum DSM 6540 | reverse complement strand
ATTTTAAATAACGCCACGCAAACCGCTCAAACCACCCTGGCCGGCACCGTACAAGCCAACGCCAACCTCCAGGGCAAAGCCGCTTCTCTCATCCTCAACGAAGTCACCGGCACAGGCCGCACCAATCTCAACGGCACCCTGGAAGTCGCCGGAACCAAAGCCGCCGTAGTCATCGCAAACCCCAATGGCATCACCGTCAACGGCTTCGGCGCCATCAACGCCGACCGGATCAGCCTTGTCACCGGCCGTCCCACCATCGACGCAGACGGCAGCCTAACCTCCTTCCGCGTCACCGGAGGCGACATCCAAATCCAGGGCGAAGGCATCCGGGAAGACCGCCCCGCCAGCAAACTCGACCTCATGACCCGCGCCGCCCCAAATCAACGCCGCCCTCTGGGCCGAAGAAATCAACCTCATCACCGGCGCCAACCAAATCGACTA
>NZ_AFGF01000116.1 GCF_000219125.1 Acetonema longum DSM 6540 | reverse complement strand
CCGATATTTTTTAAAATACACCCTTCTTTATCATTTTATTGGTGCTTATGGGCAACAATGTCTATCATCACTAAACCACCTATTGGTAAATCAGTTGCTGCTATGGTATCAATCACAGGGGGCGCTTCTTTAAAATAGCTTCTACAAACTTGGTTTACTTGGGGAAGATGATCATTCATATCTTTTATGTATATGGTCATTTTTCCAATATCAGCAAGATTCATTTCAGCTTCTAATAGGATATTTTTAAGGTTTTTCATCGCCTGCTTGGTTTGGCTTTCAGCATCATTTCCAGCCAATTCACCAGTAGCGGGGCAAATGCCCATCTGCGTGGAAAATAAAAAGTTTCCCGCAAGTACACCCTGAGCATAAGGACCTGTAGGTTCAGGCGCTAACTTAGTTTTTATTACTTTTCTCATGTTTTGCCTCCCTTGTTTAGCTTTTTTCAATTCACTAAAACCAGGAAATTGATAGCGGCAATACGCCGTTATCAATTTCCCCAGTACTGGCTGCAGTTGGATGTCTATACTGCTTTATCCAATAATTAAGAACATGTAGTGAGCCGCAATGCCCGCGCAAATTCCACCGATTGTATGTGAAATAATCGCAAATCCCGTCAGATCTCTTTTGCCAAGAGCATCCATCATGGATACATGGGTACTTAAATAGCCGCTATAGCACATTCCAATGCCAGTAAATACTGCTATTTCGTTCGGACCGACATAGCCTTTCGTCAGCATTTGCGGCAAAGTCCCCAACGCGGCTCCAACCGCCCCTAGCGAGGTCAGCGGGAACGCGATATTGCTGCCATGTTGGAAGCCAAATAACAGATTGGTAACAGGATAAATATATTCACCGATCTTGGATAGAAGAGCGATCCCTTCATAGGCTCCGCCAATATAGGTTGGATTTCCGTCCGCACCAGTTGCAGGACCTAACGTTAAAATCATAACGGCAGTACAGACAGTCAGAATTCCAGGGATAACATTTAAACCATTTACAACGCCGGTTTTGCCGCCATCAAGCATAGCATTCATAAAGCGGTCAAATAGAGACTGCTTGTGTTTCATCCCATGCAAAACCGCCGATTCTTCTTCACTGACAGTCTCAAGCGTATCGTCAAGTTGATCCATCGCAGTAAATTTCCCGGTTTTCATATAGTGCCTTTTGGTCATATACAACATCAATCTTGTGCTGACAAGAGTGCCAAAAGCAGCGCCGGCAACCCCAATAGCCGCCGGTTTGGCAAAACCAAGGCCCACCATATAAGTAAACACTATGAGCCCCATCCCAAAGCCGGTTCCAATATTAGTTAGTGCAGGAACTTCATATTTTTTGAAATACTTTCGGATTTTTTTGTCTTGCGCTAACGCCAGAATAGCGGGATTATCAGACAGAAAAGTAGTTATTACGCCCAATGAAGCTACACCGGGCAATCCGAAAATGGGCCTCATAATAGGCGATATCATGTTTTGCAATACGGCAACTACGCCAAATTCAGATAATAAGCCGCCAGAGGCCCCCGCCAATACACAGATAGCCATGACAAAAAATGCTGTATCCTGAAGCAAGCCATAAGCAGTCTTCATGATTGTACTAAGCATATGAGATAGACCCATAATGGACTGTATATACCAAAGAATTCCGCTGAAAATTGCGACAAATATAGCTGTTTCTAAACCATATCCTTTATTATCCGTTGCTGCCATCCCTTGAGTAACCTGTCCTGCCATGAATTTCTCCCCCCTCAGATTTCTCTTCCAACTTGGTATAAGGCTGAACCATTTCGTTGTCCGATCCGTACACCCCACATTCCGGGCAAAGCCAAGTCTGCACCCTCATTGATACTTCACAATCATTTATGATGTGCTTTATCAATGTCAGTTTTGATGAATTTCCAAGTGTCCACACCACTTTTTCCCATTCATAAGTAAGTCTCCTTTTCAACAGGCGCCGCTGCCGTGCAATGCAGCGGTTTTTTTCTTGGGGCCCGGCGCTCTGGGGCAATTTTTCTTGTGGATATAAGTAAACCTCCAGACTGATGAAACTGGAGTACCCATTCTGGAGGTTTACAAAAACACGGTTCCGTTTTAATACAATTTCTGCCTAACAGCAGCCAGTTTCATTAAACTTTGTCCCCTTTTTTGGGAATATACTATCATATATCTGTTAAATTACTTATTTGTTTCAATTTGTTTCATCATCTAACCAAGGCTGCATAGCGCCGCCTTCGTCCGCCGTTCTGCAGTTCTTGGCATAAAGAGCGAGGAGGCCTGTTTTCACTTTTGGCGGAGGGCAAACCCATTTTTTTCTGCGTTCGGCAATAATATTTTCCGGGACATCAAGATTTATGGTCCCTTGCACAGTGTCAACGGAAATGATATCGCCTTCCTCTATCAATGCAATCAGACCGCCTTTGGCCGCTTCCGGCGTAACATGACCAACAATGGCACCATAATTAAAGCCAGAGAATCGCGCGTCTGAAATAAGACCGACACTTTTATGCAGCCCATGGGCAATTAAGGCATCCGTTGTTACCATCAGCTCAGTCATGCCGGGTGCCCCCACACAACCTTCGTAGCGGATAACAATGACATCTCCCGCTACGATCTCGCCACGTTCAATCGCGGCAAAAGAATCTAAATCGCTGCTGAACACTCTCGCCTTGCCGGAGAATTGTTTCATTTCCGCCGGGACTCCGGTAGGACGAACGATGGAGCCGGTGGGAGAAAGATTTCCCTTCAGAATTTTAAGCCCCGGTTCCTTAAATAAGGGATCAGCAAGAGTTCTGATAATATCGGAACTTTTAGCCTCCACATTTGCAAGAAGTTCTTTCCATGTACGGCCATCCATAGTAGGCACATTGGTATAGATTTGAGATTCGATCATTTTCATAACCGTCAGAGCGCCGCCGGCATAATGGAAATCCACAACGGTATAAGGACCGCTGGGAATGACGCCTACGATGCAGGGAAGCTTGCTGGCGTAGTGATCAAAATCGTCTAAGGTAATCTTAATGCCTAACTCATTTGCAATCGCGATCAGATGCAAAACGATATTGGTTGAGGCAGCCGTTGCCATAGCAAAGGCAATGGCGTTCATTAAGGTTTCTCTGGTAATAAGGTCTGAAGGCTTGCGGTCCGCCTTCGTCATCTCCACAATCATTTCGCCGGCTTCTTTGGATCTCCTTAATTTTAAGTTATCCGTTGAGGGAAGCGTACCCGTACCCGGCACCACAAAGTTTATGATCTCACCGGTCATCTGCATGGTATTGGCTGTACCCATCGAAGGGCAAGCGCCAAAGGAAGGACAGACATGTTCCTCTAATTCAAGCAGCACCTCTTCGCTTTCTCCGCCGAGAACGGCAACATCCAATTGAGCCTGCACCATTTTTTGACCTTTGTAGATACCTGCCGTCATAGAACCACCGGTAACGCAAAGGGTCGGAATGTTCAGCCGTGCCATTGCCAGATAACAGCCGGCAATAATGTTATCGCAGGAAGCCACTGTTACAAGGCCGTCAAAACGATGGACCTTCGCTACAAACTCAATGGAAGCGGCAACGATATCTCTTGCGGCCTGTTCATATTTCAATTCTTCCGCGCCGTTCGCCACATTGCCGCAGGTAGCGGGCACGCCAAATTCTACGGGAATGCCGCCTGCGGCCCAGATGCCTTGTTTAATTTTTTCAACAAGAGTGCGCAAATGAGCCGTTCCCGGAGATCCTTCCATATACGTATTAGCCACTCCGATATGAGGCTTCGTCTTAATGTCGGAGTCGCAATAGCCGGCTCCTTTCATCATTGTGCGGCGATGAACCGCTTTTCGACCATTCCAATATGACCTGGTACAATCCATTTTGTTCTCCTCCTTTTGTGCGCACGTTGTGCGCTTCATATATATTTCACAGAAATCATCGCTCCTGCGATGCGATGTAAGACAACCGACTTACCCCACGCGAAAGCCTCTGGGGGACCATAGCATGTCGGTAAAGTCAGGATTAGACAGCGTCCGCTGTCGAGTAACCTGGCGAGTCAGGCCATATATGGTAAAGCCTTTGGGGCTGAATCCGGGTCTGTGGCTGGGTGAGCTACCGGAGTAAACTACCGGTATCAATGGGTATCCCCCATATAGGAAGGATTGGGGATAAGCAGGCTCATTGACACACCTGTGGTAAACAGGGTAACGACCAACGGGTACCTACGTATGGATGCACTATATGAAGCTGTCAAACGTGACTTGCCTAAGTACCGCTTCGGTATATGGCAGAGAGCCCTCATAGTAGCCCAACGGCCTTCTGCAATGGATGGCACATGGTGAAGAGGGGCAGTATTCCAATTCCTAGTTTTGAAAGGAGTTGCTTTGAATGGAGCATGTAAAACTCATAGAGAAACTGGAGGGTTATCGTCGTCGCAATGCCGTCAACCATGGCTATATCAACTGTGACCTCTATCGGCTGTTTTACGATCGGGATCCGGAATTGATCACTGCCATGCGGGCCGAATCCTACCTGCCTCAGCCAAACAGAACCACCATGATACCCAAGAAGAATGGTAAAATGCGTAAGCTAAGCTTTCCAACCGGAAAGGACAAGCTGGTTCAAGAGGCCATCCGCATGATCTTGGAATGTATTTATGAACCTACCTTTTCCAACCTCTCACATGGGTTTAGACCCAAACGTTCTACCCAAAGCGCCATTGCTGAGATAGAGACCTGGAAAGGGACGATTTGGTTCATGGAGGGTGACATTGCCGCTTGCTTTGATGAAATCGACCATCGCATACTAGAATTCATCCTTAGGGAACGAATTCACGATGAGCGCTTTATCAGACTCATCAATAAAATCCTCAAGGCCGGATACTTTGATATGCAGCGCAACTACCATAGGACTCAGACTGGAAATGCCCAAGGCTCCTGCTGCAGCCCCATTCTCTGCAATATCTACCTTGATAAGCTGGACCGGTTCATGGAGCAGATTATCGAGCGCGATACCAAGGGAAAATACCGCAGACAGAATCCGGAATACACCAGGGCTAGATACCAATACCACAAGGCTCTCCATAATGGCAGCGACCCCTTGCTGACGGAATCTCTGTTACGAGAATGGAATAAATTCTCGGCTACGGATCGGTTTGATCCTCAATTCCGCAGGATAAGGTATGTCCGGTATGCCGATGACTTTTTGATTGGTATCATTGCCCCTAAGTCCTATGCTGTAGAACTCAAACAGCAAATCAAGGATTTTCTTCAATACAAGCTGGCTTTGCGCTTAAGCGACGAGAAAACTGTTATTACACACGCCGCGGAGCATGACGTGGCCTTTCTCGGCTACATCCTTCGCAAGGGCTACGGCAAACACAACAGGTTTCAAAACCGCCCTTTTGACCCTACCCTCCGTATCCTGATGAATACGGAGGGCATCTTAAAAAGGTTACGCGAACATGGTATGTGTACGGCAAGTGGCTATCCCATTGGCATCACCCGGCTCTTTAGAGAATCTCCGCAAGATATCCTCCAGTATGCCAACCAGGTCCTGCGGGGACTGCTCCATCAGCAGTCTGGCTGCTACAATTTCTCTGAAGGCTGGCGTATCCAGTACATCATACAGTTTTCTGTGGCTAAAACTTTGGCCCGAAAATTTGACATTAGCCTCAAGAAGGTATTTGCCCGTTACGGCTACTCTCTACGGATGCACTACAAAAAACGCCAAGGGATTCACTCGCTCTGTCGGCCTTGCCCTTTACCAATCATTTGCAAGGCACAAGAACTTCTTCTTGACCGCCAAATTGGCAGTGACATCGTTCCAACTGCCTACTTACAACCCGGTCAATCCGCTTACCGGTGGTTGCTACATCTGCGGTAATCCGCAAGGTCATGTCAGCATGTATCACAGGAAGACCAAGAAGAAGCTCGACATGCCTTACTCACCCATGATCACCATCATGTTGGCAATCCATCGGCGGCAGATTCCCTTGTGTGATGATTGCTTTACCAAAGCCGAGGCGAATAGGGTGCAGCTCAACCAATTTATCCGACGATAATTTGATCATTCATTGGAATATGGAGAGCCGTATGCGATGAAAGTTGCTTGTACGGTTCGGGAAGGGGCGGGTTACTTTGTTAATCCGCCTATTTCATACTCCCTCAAAAGTTTGGTTGAATTATCATGCTTCCTGGTTTTACTTGTTCCACCACATCTTTTTGCCAGTTTTCCCTTGCAACTTCTTCAATGGACACTGACACCTGCTCCATCTTGCAACCAAGTTCCGCCACAGTCAAAGCTTGCAATTTTTTCGTAAATTCTTCTTTTGTGGCTAAAGTTCGCCCTGGATACAACATCAATGAAATGTGCGGCATATTCTTCCCCTCCCCTATATAGATTTTTGCTGCAAGATTTCCCGCTCGACCTGCGGGAAAGGCCGGCATGATAAACAATACAGGGCCTCTATAGCGAGTTTGACTGGCAACATAGCCCATCAAATCAAGCTGATGACAAGAGCAACCGTACCTGACCAAGCGCACCAAGTTGGTTTAAGCATCCCACTTAGCTCCAATATTCATTGCCACCGCCTTGTCATAAATGCACTTTGCAGTGACCAGGTCTTGTGTGCCAATCCCAACTGTTTTAAATACGATGATTTCATCATCATGATCTCTTCCAGGGATATTCCCTAATAAAACATTACCCAGTTCGCCGGTAAAATCATTTTCTGCAATCGTTCCGTTGGCAAGAGGGATCAAAATATCCCCGGCTTCCGACAACACGGCTTCTTGAGAGTCAAAATAAATCTTGCTGGCTCTTGTTAAGATAACCGGGTCCATTTCCTGCATATGAGGCTGATAAGAGCCAACGCAACTGACGGTTGTGCCTTTTTTCACTTTCGTGCCGTCAAAAACCGGCTTTGAGGAAGGAGTAACTGTAACGATCAGATCAGCATCGTCAATTGCCGCATCGGAACTTGCCGCCGCTTCAATCTTTGTTCCGTATGCCTTTAATTCCGCCTGCATCTTTGCTGCAAATTCCTTGGTTCTTTCAAGGTTCAAATCATATACTTTTACTTCTTGCAGATTGCGGGCGCAAAGCATCGCTTCCAACTGCGCGGCCGCCTGCCCGCCGGTCCCGATCAAAGCGCCTTTTTTCGCAGCTTTTCTTGCCAGTACATCAAATGCCGCCCCTGACGCAGCTCCTGTCCGGAGTTGCGTCACATATGTCCCGTCTAAAACCGCAATGACAAACCCATTGGTTCCATCAATCAGCAAAACCTGGGCTGGCGCTGATGGAATTCCTTTATTAATATTGTTGGGAAAAATATTAATAATTTTGACGGAGGCGCAATCCAAGTCCGCCGCATAGGCCGGCATAAATAAGAACGTACCTTCATGCTTTGGCGCCGGAATATTGGTACGGAGCGGCACCACGCTTTTGCCTTCAGTAAAGATACGAAATGCCACTTTGTCTGCCTCAATCGCGTCTTTCATGGAAAAAACTTTTTGAATGTCATGTTTCGATAGTAACAGCACGTTTTTTCTCCTTATATAGTAAATTCAGGCCCACTAGAAAACAGAGTTTTTAAGTTCACGCTCATAATGCTACTTGTTAATGACCAGCGCATCCACCGCACGAACGCCCTCACCTTTCGGATACACAAGCAGCGGGTTGATATCCACTTGGCTGACAGTGTTTTTATTGTCGGCGGCATATTTTGAAATGGTTACTATGGCGTCCGCCAAAGCATCTACATCTAATACTTTCTGCCCCCTGGCGCCGGTGAGCAATGGGTAAGCTTCCAGCGACGCAAGCATCTTGAGGGCTTCGTTTTTATTCAAAGGAGCCGGATATAAGGCTACATCCTTAAAGATCTCGACAAATATGCCGCCCAGGCCGCACAAAATGACCGGCCCGAATTGCGGGTCGTTGTTAACGCCGACGATCATCTCCAAGCCCTTCGGCGCCATTTCTTGGATTAATACGCCATTGATTTTGGCGTTTGGCGCATTTTTCTTTGCATTAGCCAAAATTCTGCGGTAGGCTTCGACAGCAGCTTTTTCATTGTCAATATTTAATACCACGCCGCCGACATCCGACTTATGCAGGATATCCGTCGACTCAATTTTCATTACCAGGGGATAGCCAGTCCTGCCTGCAATCGCAACCGCTTCGGCTTCGCTTGCGGCGATGGCGCCTCCGGTAACAGGCAAGCCGTACTTCTTCAATAATTCCTTGCTGGTAAACTCGGACAGAGCCGTCTGCTTGGACCCCTTGGCTTCCGCAGCTTCTTCAATGTCGGGCAGCGCAAGGTCCAGAGTCTTGTCAAAGTGGCTGTAGCTGATATAATCGGCCAAATATTTTAAAACTGCAAAGGCATAATTAGTCGGAGGCAAGACCGGCACACCCAGTTTTCCCAGCCTTTCGATAATTTTTGGCTCTCTGGTGTTCTCCAGAAGAGGAATAAACGCCATCGGCTTAGCATTGCCGGCGCGGACGACCTTCTCGATGCCGTCTATCATGGTATGCACATCAGGAGTAACATTATTTTGCAAAATAGTGAAGCATAAAAGGCACATACCGATATTAGGATCATCCATGATGGTTCTCAGCGCTTTAGCAAAAATATCGCTGTCATAGGACATTGTAAAGGTCATATCCAGAGGATTGTTAGCCGTAGCGTAGTAAGGCAGCATCGCCTGTATCGCATCAGTGGTGCTTTGATTGAAATCCGGGAATTCCACGCCGTTAAGATAAGCTACATCCGCGCAAACAACCGTTTCGCCGCCGGAGAAAGCCATAGAGGAAAATGTCGGTTTCTTCGGCAATTCAGGGAGGGTTGCCAGAACAGTGGAGATAGCTATAAGTTCTTGCAAATCTTTCACGCGAATAACGCCAAACTTTTTAATTACGGCGTCAAACACTTTGTCGGCGCCGGACATGCTGCCGGTGTGAGATGACGCCAGCTTGCTGCCTTTCTCGGACATGCCGGTTTTTAAAACGACAATCGGCTTCCGCTTGATTGCGGCCTTTTTCAGTACTTCCGCAAGCCGCTTCGGGTTTTTCACCCCTTCTATATAAGCAGCAACCACTTTTGTATCCGGATCGTCAACCAGAAAATCCATATAGTCTTCCACCGTTACCGAACAACAATTGCCGACTGACGCCATAAAGGAGAACTTCATGGTGTTTTCCATTAGCGATTGACACAATTGACCGCTTTGCGAAACAAAACCAACGTTTCCCCTGCGGTCACGGTCTTCGATAATGAAGGCAAAACCGCACACCTTGTCAATATAGTTAATGAATCCCCCGCAGTTAGGCCCCATTAAGGCTATGCCCAACTCTTTGCACAGCGCGCTCAGTTCTTTTTCTTCTTGTTTGCCTTGTGCATCTCTGGTTTCACTGTAACCGCTGGCAAACACTACAGCGCCGCCGCATCCTTTTTTGGCTGCCTGGCGCAAAAGATCGGGAATAGTCTTTTTCGGCGTGCATAGCACTACGAGGTCAATATTGACAGGAATATTTTCCAGCGAGCGATAACATTTATGTTCAAAAATAGTATCATAGTTGGGGTTTACCAAATAGGCATTTTCTATTTTCCCCCATAACTTTACATTGGTCAGCAAGTCGCCGCCCATGGTGCTGGCTTTTTCACTTGCGCCAACGATAGCAACGGATTTGGGTTTAAGAAGTTTAGTTAGATCCACAATTACCGTCCTTCCTGTTTTTACATTTTGCCGGCAAAGTTGACTGGCACACCAAACTTGAATATCCGTGCATTTATTGAGAGATAGTTGCACTATCTCTCAATAAATGCACCTTTTACAAAACGCCGTTTCCTGCTAGCTACTGCTTAGCAACTCTGCGCATAATCCCAGCCTAAGTTAAAACACACGGCATTGGCCGGATTAATTTTTCCTTTGCTGCCAAAAAAATCATCTATACCGTTTCGAAATGCTTCTTTATCAAAAATATTCGTTTTTTTCACAAACGCACCTAGCATAACAAGGTTTGAGCCTTTGACGTTCGATGCTTCATTGGCCATTTCAGTCATGGGAACCAGTAGAACATTTATGTCCTTGCGGTATACCCGATCTGCAGGAACGATGGAACTGTTAACGAATAAAAAGCCGTTTGATTTAAGCTTTTTTTCAAATGTGTTGACCGAAGCCTCATTCAGCGCAATCACTACATCAGCTTCTTTAACATATGGGCTGAATATCTCCTCATTGCTGATCTTGATGTGGCAATTCGCAGTGCCGCCACGCATTTCAGGCCCATAGGAAGGTATCCAGGTAACGCCTTTTCCGGACTTAGCGCAGTTTCGGGCTATAATCAGCCCTGTGGTCAGAACTCCCTGTCCGCCAAATCCGGCGCAAATGATTTCTGTTTTCACTGTAATTTTTCACCCCGCTTAATATATTCGCCTAATGGATACACTTTCAAGACCGTATCTGCAATTCTATCCATCGATTTAAGCGGGCTTAAATTCCAGTTAGTCGGGCAGGGAGATACGATTTCCACAAAAGAAAAGCCTTCCCCCTTCATCTGCGCTTCAAAAGCATTTTGCAGATATTTTTTAGTTTTCATGATCTCCGGGACATTAGTGGTTGCGCCTCGCGCCAGATATGCAATATTAAGCGTCTTCATCATGTTCAGGACATTTAAAGGTTCGCCGTGCATGCTTTCATCCCGGCCGGTTGTGCAGGTAGAAGTTTTTTGGCCTAACAGCGTTGTCGGCGACATCTGACCGCCTGTCATGCCAAAGACGCCGTTATTCACATAAATTTGCACTATTTTTTCATTGCGCCTGGCCGCCCATATTGTTTCCGACAAGCCGATGGCGGAAGCGTCGCCATCGCCTTGATAGGTAAACACCGCATGGTCGGGGCAGCATCGCTTCATTCCGGTGGCAACCGCCGGAGCTCTGCCGTGCTGCGCCTGAACTTGATCAACGCCGATCATCTCCAGCACCCAGCAGGCGCATCCCACTGCCGTAGCGCACAAAGCCTTATCTTCCAAATTCATTTCGTGCAGCACTTCTGCTACCAGTCTGTTTATAACCCCGTGCCCGCAGCCAGGACAATATTTACTGTCCTGAAGAATCGTTTTCGGCACTCTCCTCTCCAACTAGCCCACCTCCTTGCCATTGGCGCTTAAAATATCGTTGACCATGGACAATATTTGCTCCGTCTCAGGAACATAAATGCCGCTTAAATACGAATATACCGGGATTTTACATTTACTTGCCAATTTGACGTCGTCTTCTAATTGGCCAAGACAGCTCATCTCCACAGCAATGAACCCTTTTACATTTGCCAGGCGTTCAAATGCTTTTTTAGGAAACGGGCTGATGCTTATAGGCCGTATTAAGCCTAATTTAATTCCCTGCGCTCTGGCGACGCTGACAGCCTCTTTGCATATTCTAGAACTGATTCCGTAGCTTACTAATACAACTTCGGCGTCCTCGGCCTGGATCGACTCCCATTTTTGCTCTTGCTCAAACATGGCAATATATTTATCTCTTAAATGTTTCTCATAAGCCGGCACCCCGTCCGGCACGCCCTTGTCACTATACTCTTTTGAATACATCCACGGATTCATGATAATCTTGTGCTGGCCGGTTTTATTTCCCGTCATTGCCCAGCTAAACTGCTTGGAATCATGCGTTTTCATCGGTGGCAATTCCACAGTTTCCATCATCTGACCGATAATCCCATCCGATAAAATAATTACCGGGTTAGTGTATTGTTCCGCCTTGTCAAAAGCCGTATAAGTCAAGTCAACCATTTCCTGCACCGTGGCCGGAGCATATGCCAACACTTTATAATCTCCGTGTCCCCCGCCCTTGGTAACCTGCCAATAATCGCCTTGAGCCGGCCATATATCGCCCAATCCGGCGCCGTATCTGGCTACGTCAACAACGACACAAGGCAATTCGCAGGCCGCAATATAGGAAATACCTTCCTGTTTCAAGCTAAAGCCTGGGCCTGATGTGCTTGTCAGCGCCCGGAAGCCGCATGCCGCCGCGCCAAAAACCATTGATATGCCGGCAATTTCCGACTCGGATTGAACAAAAACTCTGCCTACTTCAGGCATTCTCCAGGACATGTACTCTAATATTTCACTTTGCGGCGTGATGGGATATCCGGCATATATGTTACAGCCCGCTCTAACGGCGGCTTCTGCCAGCGCTTCATTTCCCTTATATAACTCCTTAGCCATATTTCTCCTCCTTATCCTCCCTATTCAGCAATTTCAAAAACATAGTCCGGGCAAACGATATAGCAGGCTCCGCATGCAATACATTTCTCCTGATCGATTACAACAGGCTGAAGTCCTTTCTTATTCAATTCACTTACTATTGAAATGGCGCCCTTGGGACATGCTTTAATGCAATACCTGCATCCTTGACACCGTTCGGGTCTGACAATTGCTTTAGACATCACGAATCTCCCTTCCTTATCTTCTGCAGCGAGTCAAGACTCCCGCCTCTATAGGCGGCACCAGTTCGGGTGGAGCAGTCTCCACCCGAACCACCGATGTTTCAGCCTAGCTGAAACGAGTTCACTAAACCATCCATTATACTTGCTGCTGCGCACTCTCGCCTTGCTGGTCCTCTTTTTGAGCAATTTGCCGGAAGAAGGTAAACGAAGTATAGAGCAGGACGCAGACTACAACCCAAATCAATGTTGTCAGCGGCAATGACTTAATCACGTAATAGGCGAGCAGAACGCCGAACACACCTGTAATAGTAAGAATGACGGAGGCTTTCCGGTTGTATTTGCCTTCTTTTACAAATTTAATGCTGCACCACGGCATCACAAAAGAACAAGCTCCCATCATAATCGGAAATGCAGCGGTCACGCTCATTCCAAGCATACTTACCAGCGCCATTGTCGGAGCAAACATGCCGATTCCCATCGTTTGTAACGCCCCCAGAAAAAAAATACCGATTAATCCCAGAGCAAGACTGACTCCATCGAGGGATGTAGCGGTCCCCATTTGTCCAAAAGGACCAACGTTCAAATTGCGGCATGCCATGACAATTGCCACTGCAGTGAGCGCCACGCCCAGCACCTTTCTCACAGTCACAATCGACCATCTCGTAGCAATCGAAACACCGACCAAAGAGCCAATGATTGCAACGACAATCATGCTGACTAAAGTAAGCGTATCCACTTTCACTAATCCCACAAACAAGATGAACTCGACAATTGTAGTAATACAAAACGCGACATTTCCTGTACCGCATAAGTGCTCATCCTTGACGCTCTTGGTCAACCTAAACGCGGTCATGCTTGTTGCCATATTGCCGATGCCAAGCGTGTCAAATACGCAGGTAACGAAGCCAATGACGGAATAGAGAAAGGTATGCTCCTTACCAAACTCATCCTTATGAGTAATACAGTCTTTAACAAAGTACACCAGAAAAATAAGCGCCGAGATGGTGATTGCTATCCTCAAAATAAGCACGATATCCAATTCCATAATTGTTGCCCTCCTTACGTGTTTTTCTGTTTTCCCTGTAATATTCTTTAGTTGTTCGATATTGCAGGCTTGCGGCCGATGCAGTTTGAAGCCCGCTTATGTCTTTCTTTGACTGTGGCGGTCTCCGGGATTATCGCAGCGAGAATCCGTACTTGACCGGGTCCTCCTCGTCAATCATGAACTGGCTGTGACCAGTGATGTATGCGCTGCCGGTAATTTCCGGTATAATGGCGGGATAATCGCCGACCTTGGTCTCGCGGAGTGCCTTACCGATAAATTTCGTGTTGATGACGCTCTCATAGACGAACTTTTGCTTCAGGGCCAGTTCGCCTTTGGCAAAAAGCGTCGCAACCTTGGCGCAGGTGCCGGTTCCGCAGGGAGAGCGGTCGATCTGGCCGTCGAACACGGTAATGTTCTGCATGTCCGCATCCTTTGACTTGGCAGGGCCATAAATCTCGCAAAGGTCAACCGTCTTGATATGGGAAAGTTCCGGATGCGCGATCTCCACCTGCTGGTTCACAGCCTCGATGATCTTCATGCCGGTCTCCACCAGGCGGGAGGAATTTTCCGGACAGATATCAATGCCGATCTGCTTGACATTAATGATGGCAAAGAAGCTGCCGCCGAAAGAGATATCCATGGTCAGCTTGCCGTAGCCCGGAATATCGACATGCACATCCTTCTTGTACAGGAAGGCCGGTACGTTTTCGAAGGAAACCTGCACTGCCCGTCCGTTTGCCACCTTGACTTTTGCCGTGACAAGCCCAGCCGGTGCTTCCAGGCGGATGATCGTTTCCGGTTCCTTAACTGCGACCATTCCTGTTTCAACGGCAATGGTCGTGGTGGCTATGGTGCCGTGCCCGCACATGTTGTGGAACCCGCCGCCATGCATAAACAGGACGCCGAAGTCAGCCTCCGGTATCGTTGGGACCGTCAAGACCGCCCCGAACATATCATTGTGGCCTCTGGGCTCAAGCATGACCGCCTTTCGCAGGTAATCATAGTGTTTCTGAAAATATTCCTTCTTCTCCGGCATGCTTTTCCCGGGAATATTAGGAATTCCCCCAACGATTAGGCGAAGAGGCTCGCCCATCGTATGGGAGTCAACGGCAAATAAAGTCCTCTGGTTTTTCAATTTTT
>NZ_AFGF01000115.1 GCF_000219125.1 Acetonema longum DSM 6540 | reverse complement strand
ACTACACTAAGTCCCGCAATCTGATTCTGACCTCGGTCGTGTTAATCAGCGGCATCAGCGGCGCAGCTGTTAAGTTCGGGACGATTGAATTAAAAGGCATGGCGCTGGGAACCATCGTGGCTGTTGTCGTAAGCCTGACATTCGAAGTATTTACCCGGATGAGGGTCGTCAATGACCTGGATACGGATCAGGACCCATCCTGTAAGGGTTAACCGGACAGCCAGAGGACTTTAAATGCCCGCGTCTGCGGGCATTCTTATTGCCGCAGCCAGGCGTTGTATACGGCACAAAGAGGGAGAAAAGTAACAATGAAAATCATATATGTTTGTGAAGAGTTTACAAAGGGGATCGCGTCATCCTCCTGGAAGTAATTTATAAATTCTATCAACCTGTTAAGCCGCTGACATCTAAGCGTTCTGAAAATTGACAGATTTGACTTGTGTTCCGGCAAGTCTATAATGGTTTTGATTCCACTGATTTCGACCCGAGTGTTTTGGCAGCTAGCCAAGTACGTCAAAATATCCGGGATGTGAGGCGGGAAATTCGCAACCGGAATTATCTGCATATTCAGAAATTAGCAGTGGGTATTATTGGTTTCGGGGCAGTGCTTACGCCGGCAGGAGCTGCTTTTCCGGCCGGGTATTAGTCCTTTAGGCAGCACTTCCGAGCGACGATGTGATTGCCGGTATCGTTACCGCAATGGAACTTCTACTGAAAGAAGCTTTGAGCCTTTCCAAACAACCGGTTATAAGGAGGTTTACTGATGGAAGTACAGGTACTGATCAAGGCCAACGCCTATTACGATTCGGTGACATTAATGGCCATCTCCAAGAAAATGAAAAATTTGCCCGGAGTTCTTGAGGCGGTTGTAAGCATGGGAACCGAACTGAACAAAGAACTGATTGCCCAGGTAGGAATGGGGCTGCCGTCGGTGACTGCCGCCGGACCCAATGATCTCATTATTGCTGTTGGGGCGGCAGATGCCGGGAGCCTGGAATATGTCCTCAAGGAAGTGGAGCAGGCTCTGGTGCAGCGTAACCGGGCTGCTAAGGGCGTTGTCGAGGCTCCTAAGAGCCTGGAAGGCGCTGTCGCCGCTTATCCGGAGAGTAACCTGGCCATTATTTCTCTGCCCGGCGCATTCGCCGCGCGAGAAGTCCGCAAAGCTCTGGAGAATCAGTTGCATGTCATGCTATTTTCCGATAATGTTTCCCTTCAGGATGAAGTCCAGTTGAAAAAATTGGCTCATGACCGGGGATTGCTACTGATGGGACCCGATTGCGGGACAGCGATCATCAATCATGTTCCTTTGTGCTTCGCCAATGTGGTGCGTCCGGGAAACATCGGCGTAGTTGCAGCATCCGGCACAGGGACTCAGGAGGTCACCTGCCTCATCGACCGTTTCGGCGGCGGTGTCTCCCAGGTGATCGGTACCGGCGGCAGAGACCTGAAAGCCGAAGTCGGCGGCATCATGATGCTGGATGCTCTGCAGGCACTGGAAAACGACCCTGCTACCGACGTTATTGTCATCATTTCCAAACCACCGGCCCCCGGCGTGACAGAAAAAATACTCGGCCTGATGAAACGGGGCGGCAAACCGAAAGTCGTTTATTTTCTGGGAGGCGACCGGCAGATTGTGGAGCAGGCAGGCGCTGTCGCCGGATGCAACCTGGCGGATACAGCCCGGAAGGCGGTGGCTTTAGCCAATAAAGAACCGCTGTCAACGGACTGGAGCTGTGTTACAGCCGAGCTGTCCCTGATCCGGCAGGAACAGGCAGGGCTGGCGCCCGGACAAAAATATGTCCGGGCTCTGTACACCGGCGGAACCCTTTGTGATGAGGCGATTCTGGCGATGCAGGAAGACCTGGGACCAATCTATTCCAATATTGTCTTTGATTCCCGGTTCATGCTGCCGGATTCAGCTAAAAGCATGAAACACACTGCCATTGATCTTGGCGATGACAAATTTACGGTAGGGCGTCCCCACCCGATGATTGACCCGACCATCCGGCTGGAGCGTTTGCTGCAGGAGGCCAGGGACCCGGAAACTGCCGTCATTTTGTTGGATGTGGTGCTGGGATATGGCTCTCATCCCGATCCGGCCGGCATTTTGGCGCCGGTAGTCAAAGAAGCAAAAAAACTGGCCAAAGGGCAAGGCCGTTACTTGTCCGTCGTGGCTTCCATCTGCGGTACCTATCGGGATCCTCAGGATTATGCCGATCAGCAGGCCAAACTGGTTGACGCCGGCGTAGCTTTGGCTGATGCCAATATAAAGGCTGCCAGGCTGGCCGCAGCCATCGTTAAGAACGGAGCCTAAAAGGAGATGAGAGGATGACGGGGATCAATCGATTGTTCGGTAAAAAAATAGAAACCATTCACATGGGAACCGAGATTTTCAAAAATGACCTGGCAGCTCAGGGGGTGCCGGCCGTGCATGTGGACTGGACGCCGCCGGCCGGAGGCGATGTGCGCCTGCTGAAGGCTTTGGATTCCTTGGCGCCATTAGAAGCTCAGATTCAGGCAGCCAATCAGGAGGCCTATGACCGGTTCAGCAGCGCACAACCTATGCTAACGGATATCCAGACTGCCCTGGACTTTATCCCGGGCATGACCAAGAAAACCATTCTTCATTCCGGCCCGCCCATAGCCTGGGAACAAATGTCCGGTCCCATGCGCGGCGCCGTTATGGGTGCCCTGATCTACGAAGGACTGGCATCTGACGCGGCCGGCGCCGAACGAATGGCAGCATCCGGCGAAATCACTTATTGCCCTTGCCACGAAAAAGGCGGCGTGGGCCCAATGGCCGGCATCGTATCCGCCTCTATGCCAGTGTTCGTGCTAAAAAATATCACCCATGGCAACACGGCTTTTTGTACCCTGAACGAAGGACTGGGCAAGGTCCTTCGCTACGGCGCCTACAACCAGGAGGTGGTTGACCGCCTGCGATGGATCGAGAAAATTCTTGGCCCGGCCCTGAAAAAGGCCATCCAGCTGTCAGGCGGCATCGATATGCGGGCCATGGTAGCTCAGGTGCTGCATATGGGAGACGAAGGACACAACCGCAACAAAGCCGGTACTTCTCTCTTTATCCGGGCTATAGCGCCTCATCTGATGCAGGCTGGAATACTTCAGGAGGACCTGGTCAGAGTCTTTAACTTTATTAACAGCAACGAGCATTTCTTCTTAAATCTTTCCATGCCCTGCTGCAAAGCGGCGCTGGATGCGGCTAACGGCGTTCCCTGCAGCACCATGGTCACCACCATGGCCCGCAACGGCACCGAGTTCGGCATCCGGGTCAGCGGGCTGGGCAATCGCTGGTTTACCGGCCCGGCCCAGATGATCAAAGGTCTGCTTTTCCCCGGCTATACCGAGGCGGATGCCAATCCGGATATCGGCGACAGCGCGATTACCGAAACTGCCGGTATTGGCGCCTTCGCCATGGCTGCCGCCCCGGCTATCGTTCAGTTTGTCGGCGGCACGGCGGAAGACGCCCAGGCCTATTCCAACCGTATGTATGAAATTACGATTGGAGAAAGCAAGTTTTTCAGCATACCTCAGTTCAACTTCCGGGGCAGCGCCACCGGCATTGATATCCGCAAGGTTATCCAACTGGGAATCCTGCCGCAGATTAATACCGGCATGGCTCACCGGGAAGCCGGTGTCGGGCAAGTGGGCGCCGGGCTGGTCAATCCGCCCCGGGAGTGTTTTGCCAAAGCATTGCTTGCGTTTGCGGCCGAGTATGTAAAATAAAAATTTAAGGGGGATTGTACCATGGTTAAAAACTGGGACAAAGTGACGATGTATGATCTGACACAAAAACTGAGTCATCTGACACCACCCTGGCCTACTTATGAGCCGCTGCAGATCAAGTTCTTCAAACGGCTGAGCTCCAACGGCGCCAATGGCCAGGTCATTACCACCTCCAATCATGTAGGCACCCATTTGGACGGATCGCTGCATTTTTGTACCCATGGCCGCGATATTGCCAGCATTCCTCTGAACGACCTGATCGGTCCGGGAGTAGTGGTGGACCTGAGCGATATCTGCGAGGATTATGGCGTGTATACATCCAAAGATATTACCGACCGGGTAGAAGTCCGCAAAGGAGATATTCTGCTCATCCATACCGGCTACATGAAATACGGCTGGGATCAGCCTGAGGCCGATGAGGTACGGTACATGGTCAAGCACCCCGGACCGACCCGGGAATTCTCTCAATGGTGCCGCAAAATGGAAATCAAATGGCTGGGGGTGGACGCCGGCTCGGCCGACCATCCCATGAATACCAAAATCCGCGAGTGGTGCCCGAAACAGGCTGCTGAATGCGATTCCTATATGCAAAAGAAATTCGGCAAGAGTCTGGATGAAATGTTCCCGCCTGACCACTATCAGCTGATGCATGTGGACCTGTTCCCCTATGATATCATTCATGCGGAGAACGTTGGCGGCGAATTGCAGAAAGTATTGAACAAGCGGCTGATCATAGGCTGCTATCCCTGGCGGTTTGAGGGAGGCGAATCGTCTATCTGCCGGATCGTTGCCTACGACGAAGCGTAAATTTGGTAGAAACAGCAAAGGGACGCACATCACAGGAGTGCGTCCCTTTGAATAAACGGGGGTGGACTGTTTGGCAGAAACGATTGTGCTGGCATTCGGCGGCAATGCCATTACCAAATCTACGGAAAAAGGAACCCGTGATGAACAATGGAAAAATATCAGGAATACCTGCAGCCATGTGGCTGTGCTGATCAAACAGGGCCATCGGGTACTCATTACTCACGGCAACGGTCCCCAGGTTGGCAACCTGCTGCTGAAAAATGAGCTGACCAGGGATGTGGTGCCGCCGATGCCGCTGGATGTCTGCGTCTCCAACACCCAGGGATCATTGGGATATGCCATCAGCCAGACCCTGGGCAACTTTTTGCGGAATGCCGGCGTGGACCGGCCGGTCGCCGCGATGATCACCCAGGTAGTGGTCCGCTCTGAGGACCCGGCCTTTGCCAATCCGACCAAATATATCGGCCCGTTTTATTCTCAGACACAAGCCGAAGCCATGATGTCCGGGAAAGGGCACGTTATGCGGGAAGACAGCGGCCGCGGCTGGCGCAGGGTGGTTCCCTCGCCGGAACCGGTGGAAATTGTGGAAGCAGTCGCTATAAAGAAAATGCTGGATGCCGGCGTCATTGTGATCGCCGCTGGCGGCGGCGGTGTTCCTGTTGTCCGGACTCCTGCCGGGCTGGAGGGTGTGGAGGCTGTCATCGACAAGGATATGGCCGGACAGCTGCTTGCCAGGGAAGCGGGGGCGGACGCCTTGTTTCTGCTCACCGAAGTAGACCGGGTATGCATTCATTATGGCAAGCCCAACCAGCAAGCCTTTGACCGTCTCACCCTGGACCAGGCCAGGCAATACCAGTCAGAAGGCCATTTCCCGCCTGGCAGTATGGGCCCGAAAATGGAGGCCGCCATCCGGTTCGTCGACTCCGGCCGTCACCGGCGGGCTGTGATTGTTTCTTTGGAAAATGCGCATCTGGCCTTTAGCGGCGAAAGTGGCACGATTATCACAGCAAAGTGAGGTGAAAGCATTGTCAGGCATCGATATTCGGGAATGGAGCATTCAGGAGATTCACCGGCGATTTAACAGCCGGCAGCTTACCTGTGTCGAATTGGTGCAGGCCTACCTGGAGCGGATTGAGAAATACGATCAACAGGGACCTAAGCTGAACAGCGTTATTTCAGTCAACCCCCGGGCCTTGGAAGAGGCCAGGGAGCTGGACGAGGCCTTTCAGCGAAGCGGGCTGACCGGTCCGCTGCACGGCATTCCCTCGCTTCTGAAAGACAATGTGGATACCGCCGACATGGCAACCACCGCTGGCTCAAAAAGCCTGGCGGAAATGATTCCGGCCGCCGATGCCTTCATCGTCCGCAAGCTGCGCCAGGCAGGGGCGATTATTCTGGCCAAAGCCAACCTGCACGAATTTGCCATCTGGGGAGAAACGGTCAGTTCCATCCTGGGGCAGACTCTGAATCCCTACGACCTGACCCGTTCTCCCGGCGGTTCCAGCGGCGGGACCGGGGCCGGCATAGCCGCTAATTTCGGCACAGTGGGTATTGGCACTGACACGGTGAATTCCATCCGCTCGCCGGCATCGGCCAACAGTCTGGTGGGACTGCGTCCGACAGTGGGATTGGTGAGCCGGACAGGCATTGTACCCTACTCCCTGACCCAGGATACTGCCGGGCCGATTACCCGGACAGTGGCGGACGCTGCCGCTCTGCTGGATGTCCTCGCCGGCCATGATCCGGCCGATCCGGCGACGGCAGAATCGGCCCGGTATCTGCCCCATTCCTATCGGGATTTTCTCAATGCCGGCGGACTTGCCGGCAAAAGGATCGGCATCCTGCACCACCTGTTTGGTCAGGAGAATGAGCACCGGGAAGTGAACCGGACGATCCATCAGACTCTGGATACCATGCGACGGCTGGGAGTAGAATTGGTTGATATCGACGAAAAATTTGACGCTAACCGGCTTGTGGCCGAGATCAGCGTACACCTGTATGATTTCCAGGATCATTTAAACGGCTATTTGCGCGGCTTGGCAGGAGGTCGCCGGGTAAGCTCACTGCAGGATATCGTGGCAACCGGTCTCTGCCATCCCGGCATCGAAGAAAACCTGCAAAAAGCCCTGAGTCTCAGCACCCATGATCCGGAATACCGGCAAAGACTCATGTGGCGTCAGGCGCTGCAGCAACGTCTGCTGGATATAATGGCATCAGCCAAGCTGAACGCATTGGTATACCCCCATCAGAAGTGCTTGGTGGCGGCCGTGGGTCAACCCCAGGTGGAAAGAAACGGCGTACTGGCTGCTATAACCGGTTTCCCGGCAATTACTCTGCCTGCCGGCTTTTCCCGACCAACCGCCGACGCGCCTCTGGGAGTCCCGATTGGCATTGAGTTTTTAGTCAGACCCTGGGCCGAACCGGTGCTGATCAACATAGCTTCTGCTCTGGAGCGGGCAATGCCGGTCCGAAAACCGCCTGTCGGTCTGCTGTAACGATCTATTGAAATATAAAGTCCGTCGATTGCAAATCGACGAAATATTCTCAAAAATGTTTAAATACTCTATTTCCGATATTCCGCATACGGGCTGCGCTTACAATAACACAGATCAATGATTCATCAGGCTTTGAAAAGAATATAGACTAGCGTCGGAACAGGTATGTCATCAGAACAAAACAGTACGAGGAGGTAGAGTCGTGCTAAGCAGGTTCGATTATGTCAAACCACAGACTCTGGAAGAGGCTTTGGCTTACCTGGCGGAAAACGCCGGGACAAAAATCCTCGCCGGCGGCACAGATCTAATGGTCATGCTGCGCCGTAATGCTCAGATGCCGGAGCATATTTTGGATATAAAATCTATTCCCGAGACTAGGCGCCTGGACTATAAACCTCAGGAAGGACTGTTTATCGGGGCTTCGATCAATGTGAATGAAGTGGCCGGAGCAGCAATGACCCGGGAGAAATATCCGGCTTTAGCCCAAGCCGCTAATGCTTTGGCTTCTTATCAAATCCGCAACCGCGCCACCTTGGTGGGGAACATTTGCAATGCCTCCCCCGGCGCGGATTTATCCGGTCCTTTGCTGGTCTATGACGCCAAGGTGCATGTCGCCAACAGTCAGGGGCAACAGACAGTGGCTATCCATGAGTTCTTCACCGGTGTCAAGAAAACGGTCCTGCAGCCGGTAGATATCGTCATTGGCGTGTCATTGCCGGATGTGGACGCCGCCGATGCTGTTTTTCTCAAACAAGCCCGCATCAGGGGGCACGATTTGGGAATTGTCGGGGTGGCAGCACGACTGACGGCAGCAAAAGAGTTCCGGATTGCCATGTCGGCGGTGGCTCCCACTCCCATCCGGCTGACCCGGATGGAAGAACAGCTCAAGGATCGGCCTCTGACGCCTGAACTGGCTGCCTGGGCAGGAGAGGAAGCGGCCAAAAGCATCAGACCGATTTCCGATGTGCGGTCTTCAGCCGAATATCGCCGTCATATCGCCGGCGTACTGGTAAAAAGGGCCTTGTCCCAATTGCTGGCTGCGGGAGGTATATAAGATGTGCGAAAGATACGGTGCTGCCAAGACTTGTTTTACCTATATCGATTCCGGTCTGCCGCGGATTTCGCTGCATTGCCGGGTTAATAGCGAAGCGGTAAATGCCTTCGTTGATCCGAGTATGACCTTGCTCAGCTTTCTGCGCAAAGAATTAAAGCTCTTTGGCGTGAAGGAAGGCTGCGGTGAAGGTGAATGCGGGGCCTGCACCATTATCATGAACGGCCTGGCGGTCAATTCCTGCATGGTGCTGGCGGTTGAGGCTGAAGGCGCTGCCATCACTACGGTAGAAGGCTTGAGTCCCGACGGCGGGCTGTCTATTCTCCAGCAGGAGTTTATGAACCATGATGCCCTGCAATGCGGTTTTTGCACGCCGGGAATGCTGATGTCGGCGCGGGCGCTCTTAAACCGCAATCCGGACCCCACCGAAGCGGAAGCCAAAGAAGCCATAGCCGGTAACTTTTGCCGCTGTACCGGTTATGTTCCCATTATTGCCGCTATTTTATCGGCTGCTAAACTGGAAAAGGAGGCAAGGGCGAAATGAGAGACAAACAATACCGTCATATTGGCAAGTCAGCCGTACGGCTTGACGCCCGAGACAAAGTAACCGGCAGGGCGGTTTACACCTTTGATATGGAACTGCCGGGAATGTTGTATGCCAAATGTTTGCATTCGCCTTATGCCAGTGCGGCCATTGTCTCCATTGATACAAGCGCTGCCAAAGCTCTGTCCGGGGTGAAGGCCGTACTCACCGGCGAAGACATCCCCTATCTCTTAGGTTTATATATGGTGGATAAACGGATACTGGCCCGGGGCACGGTCAGGTATCAGGGGGAAGCGGTGGCAGCAGTGGCAGCGGTGGATGAAGCAACCGCCGAGCGGGCTCTGACCCTGGTGAAGGTGGAATATCAGGAATTGACGCCAGTGATGACTGTCGATGAAGCGCTGGATGGAAAAACACTGGTTCATGAAGATATCAACCAGCTGGAATATATTAAAGGCGTATTCTTCCCTCAGCCTGATTCTAATATCGCCAGCTGGAACAAAACCATCAAGGGAAATATCCGGCAAGGCTTTGCCGCGGCCGATGTCATAGTGGAAAGTGAGCTGACCCTGCCGCCGGTAGCCCATGTGCCCATGGAGACCCACGTGGCTATTGCCCAGGCCGATCCCTATTCCCCGGTTTTGAAGATCTGGTCTTCCACCCAGTCCCCCTTTGGGGTGCGCCAGCTTATGGCCAAGTCCTCGGTATCGCCAAAAGTGATATTCAGGTGATTGCCCCTTATGTAGGCGGCGGATTTGGCGGTAAGGCAGGCATTCATCTTGAGCCCCTGGCAGCGGTGCTGTCCCGGGTCTGTAAAGGCCGTCCGGTTAAAATTACCGCTTCCCGGGAAGAGGAATTCAATCAGTTGCCTTCCCGGGCCGGCATGCGCGGTCGGATAAAGACCGGCGTTACCAAAGACGGCAAGATTACGGCCATGGAAATCTATTATGACTGGGACAGTGGCGCTTATGCCGACTATGGTGTAAACGTAGGCCGGGCGGCTACCTATTCCGGCGCCGGTCCCTATGAAATTCCCAACGTTGAGCTGCACTCCCGCACTTTATATACCAATAAGGTGTTCAGTACGGCCTATCGCGGTTTTGGCCATTTGGAAACCCATTGGATCGTTGAACGGCAGATGGATCTGGTGGCTCAGAAATTGGGCATGGATCCCTATGAACTGCGGTGGAAGAATTTATTGCGGGAAGGCTCTCTCACCCTCAGCGGCGAGCGGATTACCCTTAACTCCGGCCGCCCGGATCACTGTCTGGAAGCGGTGGCCAAAGAAATCGGCTGGACAGGGTATCGCTCGGAAGCGGAACGGCAGGCGGCGCGCAAGACCGGCAAGGTGCGCGGCAAGGGATTAGCCTGCCTGCAGAAGGCCCCGGCTATGCCTTCCAATACTTCAACCTCAGCCATTATGCAGATGGATGAGGACGGCAATGTCCGGATCATGCTGGGTGCAGTGGATATGGGTCAGGGGGCTAATACGGCCATGGCTCAGATTGCGGCCGAAGTACTGGATATGCCTATGGAAAAAGTCAAAGTGGCCTGGGACCCGGATACCGACCGTCATCCTTATGACTGGTCCACAGTAGCTTCTAAATATACCTTTATGGGCGGCAACGCGGTAAAAAGCTGCGCTCATAATATGCTGCACCAGATGAAGGAGCTTGCCGCTCAGATACTGCGGTGCCCGGCGGATGACCTGACTCATGGCGGCGAAGCCATTTATCATATTCAACACGCCCGCCGGCGAGTCTCCTATAAAGATTTGGCATTAGGTTATGTTTATGAAAATGGCAACGGCATCGGCGGGCCGCTGATCGCCCGGGGTGTGTATATGGCTGACGGATTAACCTATCTGAATCCCGATAACGGCCAGGGGTTGCCGGCCCTGGACTGGACCTTTGGCGCTCATGGCGTAGAAATCGAGGTGGACGTGGAAACCGGCGAGGTTTCCATTCTGAAAATCGCCTCTGCCTTTGATGTCGGTCAGGCCATTAACAAAAAGCTGGTGGAAGGGCAGATTATCGGCGGCGTCCTGCAGGGAATCGGCTCGGCTTTGATTGAAGGATTTAAGTTCAGCCCGGACGGACGCATGCTCAATCCTTCCTTCACCGACAACAAGATTCCGACGGCCAAAGATATTCCGGTGGAAATCCTGCCGATCTGCGTGGAAAATCCTCAGCCTGACGGACCCTTTGGCGCCCGCGGCATAGGGGAGCACCCCATGATTTCCGTGCCCTCAGTCATTGCCAATGCACTGTATGACGCTCTGGATATCAACTTTTTCAGCCTGCCTTTGTCGTCTGAGACAGTGGCCCTGGCGATTGCCGGAAGAAATAACTAGGATATAGAAAATGCTGCCTGAATTAAGCGATTGCTTTTTCAGGCAGCATTTTGTTTTTTAAAAGGATCTGTTTCCAAGCAAAGGATGACGGGCGGGTTTCAGACTGAGGCGCAAAACCTGGGCGACCGCTTCCTCCAGGACGAGATCCCGCTGTTTGTCCCGGCTTTCCATGATGCAAATCGGCGCGGAAGATCCGACCTCTCCTGCCGGGAGGTAAATGTATTCTTTGGTGTTGCCGTCGCCAAAAATTACCCCTGCCAGGAGTTTACCGGCTATTACTCGGCTCATGAGCTGCATCTCCTTCTTCCATAAAAGCATTTCTTATTGGCTGTATTATATCATTAAAGCCAGTGGCGATGCCACTGGCTTTAACTGTAGGATCTGTCGTCTGGTGTTGTTCCGCCGAGCATGGAATTGACAATGGTGGTGGGCTCAAGGGGCTGAAACCGTGTGCCCTCTAAAAGCTGCATTTCGAATTTTAGATTCTCCAATTTCTCTTCCAATACCTTTTGCGTATAGCCATATCCCTGCAGGGCAATTACCGAATTCTCCAGCTCCTGGATCTTTTCTTCATAGTCGCTGTGCAGCCTGACAATCTCGTGACCGGTTTTGATCTGCATAAATAGAACACCTCTGTGCATTCGGGCATATTTCTCATTTTTTAAGGCTATGGGTAGAATATGCGTATATTTGGCAATCTATACGGGGTAAGCTTGCTGTCGCTCGCACCAAAGTGAGAATCAAAAAGGTCCAAAGAAAAAATGCTAGAGGAAAAAACCCTTGACATCAGATTTTTGAAGTGGTAGAATATATTTTGTCGCGAGGCGCAACAGCCTCGGGCAGGATAGCATGGTGGCTGTGGTGAAGTGGTTAACACGGCGGATTGTGGATCCGTTACTCGAGGGTTCGAGCCCCTCCAGTCACCCCATCAAATTAAATATAAAATTGGGGCGTCGCCAAGTCGGTAAGGCACGGGACTTTGACTCCCGCATGCGTTGGTTCGAGTCCAGCCGCCCCAGCCATTTTTTTATTTGACCCACTAGCTCAGTCGGTAGAGCACCTGACTTTTAATCAGGGTGTCCCGCGTTCGAGTCGCGGGTGGGTCACCATCTATATGCAGATTATATATTTTCGGATAGAAACATGCGGGAGTGGCGGAACTGGCAGACGCACCAGACTTAGGATCTGGCGGGTAACCGTGGGGGTTCAAGTCCCTTCTCCCGCACCAATATAGTAATAATAAAGTTCTCGGAGAGCATCTCCGGGGCTTTTTTGTTTTATGGGGTGCTTATGCAGCATTTTGTACAGCAAATTGCGCCAGCGTGCTTCTTTACGGAACAAGAATAATCGCACAGCTCCCGGAATAGATAATATTATTCACCAGTGGGAGGTGGCGCTTATCATCCGGAGTCCGTATTGCTCCTATGAGGCGGGAGAGCTGGATCAGCAGGGGCGTAAGATTGCCGAAGTATATTTTAATATCCCGGGAAGTCATATCATCTATCGCTGTGAAGATGTGATCGGTTTAATTGTCGGCATGGAGACCGATACGATCAAGAGTCCCTCCTGCATTGCAGCCGAGATGAATTCGGTTTACAGTTTATTGAATTTGGAGGAACGAACCTGTTATTATACAGATATTGCTATTGCATTGCATCAGTGTTTACTGGGAGATGACGCATCGGCGCGGAATATTTTAAATCAGTTGAGTCAGAACATTCTCCAGCATAAAACCAACCGGATCAAATTGGATTATTTAACGGGCTGTTTATACGGGTTGGTCGCATGCATTGCCGCTTTTGCTCTCATTTGTGCGCTGCCGACTCTTTCTGACTGGACTGTTCCTTATATCTTTCTGGCCGGAGCGGGCGGCGGCTTTTTTTCGGCTGCAGTTGGGCTGCATAAAATCAGCATAGATTTGAATACATCCCGCCGATATTATCAGATTAACGGAATGATCCGGATTTTTATCGCGGTAATTTCCGCTTGGATCGGCTTTTTAGCAATTAAGGCGGATGTGATTTTCGGGATGTTTAATACTAAATCGGAAGGGATTCTTTTAGTTGCTGTCCTGGCCGGTTTTAGCGAAACGTTTGCTTATAATATCCTGATGAATTTAGAATCGCGGCAGCAGTCTTCTGGTCAAAACGAAGATAAAACTACAACGGGAGATGCTGAAAAGACTCCGCGGGTGTGACCGGATTACATCCGCAGAGCCTTTTTGCCTGTTATAGAATTCTGATGACTGCTGGGAAAAGGAATTTTCACTGAAAGCGGAGAAAATTCATTCAAAGTGATTTTGGATCTGAGGAAAAAGGAGGGCTGCCATAAATGACGGATAGCATGCAACAAGCCATAAACGAATTGAAAGAGCTGCTGGGTAAGGGCTATAGCGGTGAGATAGATCGGGGTGATGCTGCACTGCAAGCTGCTAAACTTTTACTGGGGATTGTTTCCTGCTGCGATCTGGAACTTACGGCAGTAGATGAGAAATTAGACCGGGCTATAATTAAAACGGAACATCTGGAGCAGCGGGTGGAAAGACTGCAGACAGAAACCAAAGAATTGCGACATCACAATGCGGACATGCTGGAATATCTTGATAGTAAGGGTTTGGCCAAAGACTTTGACCGTTTTCAGCAGGAGAAAAAGATTGCCAGGATACTACACTAGCGAGACTGGCTTATAGACGCGGAGCAGTTTATTGACAACATGCCGCGTTGATGCTATAATATTTCGGTAGGCCAAAAGCCTTGACTTTAAGCTAATATTGCGCCTGTAGCTCAGGGGATAGAGCAACGGACTTCTAATCCGTGGGTCGTACGTTCGAATCGTACTAGGCGCGCCAGAGAAATCAAGACCCCACAGAAATGCGGGGTCTTTGCTTTACCTTTTTTAGCTGTAAAAGCCGGCGGGCTGCTTTGTCATTCTTGCGTCGCGAACGGTTGATTGTCCTGATATTCTACAGTATATTCCTGCCAGGGAATATCTTGAACCGGTACGTTCATGGCCACCTTTAGGACGTCCTCATTGCCGAAATAAGCGGGGAGACCATGAAAGTTGATAGACACCAGGATGATTGGCAACCCTGGAAACAGAGGCTCGAATACTTTAATTACCCGGGATGCGGTAAATTTGCTGTCGATTACATATTCTTTGACGGATACGATTGCGTAAGTAATATCATGAACATTTACTACGGCTGCCTGAAATTTCATTACGGATCCTCCTGTGCGATGATTCTTCTGCAAAAAAACAATGAATAAAGCAAGATAATTAGAATATAATATTACTTTTTAACAGTAGCGTTTCCCTGCTGAAAAGACTCAAGAGTCTCTAATAATTTGTCAAAATTTTTTTGCGAATTTTCACTATAACGATTAAGTATTGATTAAAGTGTTGCATAAAGGGAAAGAACAGGCTAAAATAAGAAATCGGTGAAAAAGTTAAGAATTTTCTAAGGCGGTGATATTGAATGAAATCAGTCTCTGTTATTGGCATGCCAATGTGGCTGGGACAAACACGATATGGAACAAATCTGGGACCGGAAGCTTTGCGCCGGGCCGGGATGATGAATCGCCTGCAGGCATTGAACCCTGATATCATCGATTTAGGTGATCTTACGCTTTCTCAGACCACTGGGCAGGGAACACCCTCTCTGAAAAATCTAAAACAGGTTGCAGCCGCTAATGTAAAGTTGTCAGAAAAAGTGGCGGCAGTTATTGCCGAAGGCAGATTTCCTCTGGTATTAGGAGGAGATCACAGCATCGCAGTGGGCAGTATTGCCGGCGCTGCTAAGCATTATTCCCGGATGGGAGTGATCTGGTTTGACGCCCATGCGGATATCAACACTCCGGAGACTACTCCCAGCGGCAATATTCATGGTATGCCCCTGGCAGTCAGTCTGGGTCTGGGGCATCCGGCTTTGACCCGTATCGGAGGGTACCAACCGAAAATTCAACCGGAACAGGTGGTATTTATCGGGGTGCGGGATATTGACCCGGGCGAGCAGGATTTGATCCGGGAAAAACAAATAAAGGTTTTTACCGCTGAGGATGTAGCCAGACGCGGCATAGAGCAAGTCATAGAAGAAACCCTGGCTTATTTGAGCCGGCAATGTGATGGTATTCATCTCAGTTTCGACATGGATGGCATAGATCCCTGCCAAGCACCGGGAGTAGGTACTCCGGTTGATAATGGCGTAAGTCTGGAGGACAGCCGAAAAGCCATCAGGTTATTGGCTGCTTCGAACCGCATTACTTCCTGCGACATTGTGGAGGTAAATCCGCTGTTCGATAAAGAGCAAACGACTGTTTTGGTCGCTGTGGAGCTTATTGCATTACTGTTTGGCGAGGCTGGGGCCGACATTTCTCCTGGGGATAAAACGGTTTGGTGCAATCGGATGGATGATGTATCCGGCAAATAAAAAAACAGGCGCGGGTGATTCCGCACCTGTTTTTGCGTCAGCCTGCTGAAAACTCATCCGTGATTTCTTCAAGAGCGAATGGTCACCGGAGTTCCAACAGTAACATAGCCGGCCAGGTCGATAACGTCACGATTTTGCATCCGGATACAGCCTTTCGAAACTTGACCGCCGATGGAGGCTGGGTTATTCGTGCCGTGAATGCCGTGATGCGGCACGCTCAGCCCGAGCCACATCACGCCGAAAGGGCCGCCGGGGTTAGGGACTTTACTGACGATCATGAAACGGCCTGTGGGAGATGGAGTGTTGAATTTCCCAACTCCGACAGGATAGGACTTAAAGTATTTCCCGTTTTTAGCTAACATGAGCTGACGTTTTGACAATAAAATCAGGATAGAATAATTCAATGGTATCACCCCGCTATGTATCATATTCGGCAAGGGCAAAGCAGGCTCCCGGCGATGGCTTCATAAGGCGCCTGGGCTTTAAGAAATATGAATTTGCGGAGCGTTTTTTGTTGAATATTGTCTATTGCACTTAAGGGGGACGGCTACTGTAAACCGATGACTTATGATATAATGAATCATAGATTGTTTTACAATCTTGAGGCTGGAGGATATATATTCAATGAGTTTGCGGGTTTTTGCCGATTCATGGAGCAAAACGACAGGAGTCATGCTGCTGTTAATTCTTGGCGGCCTCTTATTCAGGGTCGTCCTCGGCTTAACCATTGGATTAGGCGTTGATGAATCTTACGCTGTGGCTGTATCACGAATCTGGACATTGAGTTATTTCGATCATCCGCCGTTGCATTTCTGGTTGATAGGGCTGGCTGGCAAGATTTTCGGCACAGATTATGGCATTCTGCTGCGGTTGCCGTTTATTTTGCTGTTTGCTGCCACTACCTGGCTGATGTACAGGCTGGGCGCCGTTCTTTTCGGCAATTGGGCCGGCGTTTACGCCGCCTTGATCATGAATCTTTCGGCTGTATTTAGTCTCAGTACCGGCGGTTGGATCTTGCCGGACGGACCCTTGATGTTTTTTATGCTGGCCTGTGTGCTGGTACTGGTCCAGCTTCTATTTGACCCGACGCAGGAACGGTCTCTGTTCTGGTGGTTGGCAGCGGGGGTTCTTTTGGGGCTGGGACTTCTCAGCAAATATCATGCTGTTTTTATCGCCTTCGGCGCTTTCCTCTTTATCATTACATCCCGTACGCATCGCCCCTTGCTTTTAACGGCCGGTCCCTATCTGGCATTAGGCATCGGACTTCTTATTTTCTCGCCGGTTTTGATCTGGAACTGGCAGCATGACTGGGCATCTTTTGCGTTTCAGGGCAGCCGGGGCTTAGCCAAGGGCTGGTACCCCGGACGAATGATGGGCAATATTGCCGGGCAGGCGGCCTGGGTGCTTCCCTGGATCTGGCTGCCGCTGGTTGGGTCCTGGATTACCAGTGGTTTGGGAGGTCCGGGCAGCACTCCGGAACAGTCAAAACGCTGGTTTTTATCCTGTTTGGCAGCCGGTCCCATTCTGATTTTTACCTTCTTGACCCTATGCGGGGCGGAAGGCCTGTTTCACTGGCAGGCGCCGGGATATCTCTTTTTGTTTCCCTTGCTGGGGAGAGTGGTTGCTAACCGACTGGCCTGTCATAATCGAAAAACAGCGGTTTGGCTGAGGCTTTCCGCTCTTGTTTTTATTTTGCTGATTGCCGTTCTGGCTTCGCACACGGCCACCGGTTGGTTGAAAACAATGAATCCGTCGCTCTTCCCTCAGGGGGACCCTTCTATGGAAGCGTATGATTGGCGGGAAGTCCGGCCGGCTTTTGCGGCAAAAGGTTTTCTGACTCAAGAGCATCAGGCTGAATTGTTTGTGATCGCCCCTCATTGGATTGATGCCGGCAAGATTGATTATGCCCTGAGCGGGAAGCTGCCGGTAGTTTGCTTGTCAGATGAACCCCATCACTTCGCCTTCATTCGCCCCATCGGTTCTATGCTGGGGAAGGATGCTGTCATTATCGGCAGACCTGCCGTGACCGAGCGGGTGCTGCAGCAATATGGACCTTATTTTCAATCCATATCCCCTTTGGGCAGTGTCGCCATCAACCGGCAAGGCCGAGAGGAACTCCGCCTGAATTGGTATTATGCCCGCAATTTAATGTATGGTTATCCTATGCCATACGGTCATTGAACAACGTCAAATGTTGTGAGAGGAGTATACAGGCTTTGAAAGGACTTTTTATACCAAAACGATTGCAGAATCTGCGATTGGCTTTGATGGCGGGAATTGGCGCCGGCTTCCTGACGGCCATACTCGTCTTGACATTAGGCAAAGGAACGAATCCTTATGTATGGAATGTGGCTAACTTTCTTGGCGGTTTAGGAAATGATCTTTTTCTGGTCAGTACCAATTTGCTGATCATTGGCTGGGCTTTGCGAAGAAACCTTAAAAGCCTTATCAAATTGATTCTGGGACTGGATCTCACTGTCTGGATCGTCGTTCAGGCCATTAAACTCTTTCCTGTTGCTGCCTGGGCCCTGCGCCCTGACGGTACCATCGGCGGCTTTCCCAGCGGTCATACCACCCACGCTTTTGCAATGGGTTTTGTGTTGACCCTGCTTTTTCCGAGGTTTTGGTGGTTTTGGTATTCTTGCAGTATGGCTATATCCTGGTCACGGGTAGAGTCAAGCTGGCATACGGATATGCAGGTGATAGCCGGTATCTTTTTGGGGTTAGGCATTGCCTGGGTACTGATCTCCTTATGGAGTAAGCATCCTGATGCGGACCGGATGCCCGGGCAAGGACGCGTGCCCTACAGACGGCCGGAAAGATCCTGGCCCTATGGCTGGTTGAACCGGCGAAACCGTGAGCTTCCTCAGGAGTAAAAAAGATTCTTGACTTAATTCCGGCAGTATAGTATAATACTTTTCGTGTTGAACGGGGCGTGGCTCAGTTTGGTAGAGCACCTGGCTTGGGACCAGGGGGTCGCAGGTTCAAATCCTGCCGCTCCGACCATATTTATTTGATCAAGACATATTGCGGGTGTAGCTCAATGGTAGAGTCCTAGCCTTCCAAGCTAGTCGCGTGGGTTCGATTCCCATCACCCGCTCCAGAACATTTTATAGATGATGCTTAAGCGGTCTTGCCAAGCTGGTGAGACCGTACTTTTTTGGTTCCATATGATAGTGGGATGGGGGTCGCCAATCATGAATCAATTCGTTCCGGTCTATGTTTTTTTGGTGATGGCCACTTTCTTATGGGGCGTACAGCCGGTTATAGTCAAAACACTTCTTACGGAATTATCTCCACTCTGGATCACTTTCTGCCGCTATCTGGGTATTAGTGTGATCCTGTTAGCCATTTTATTTTTCTCGAACGGCAAAGCGGCGGTTCCTCCGGCCCGGCATTTTCGTGTTCTGGCTTTAATGGGCATCACCGGTATCACTTTGAATAACGTTCTTCAATTTAGCGGTTTGAAATTTTCAACCGCCATGCATTGTTCGCTGGTTTCGGCGACTACGCCGGCATTAACGGCGGTCATCAGCGCTATTTTTCTGCGGGAGAAAATCAGCAGGATCCAGTGGACAGGCATTATGATTTCCTTTTTCGGTGTCACCTTTTTAGTCGCTCATGGGTCGATCGACGCTATTTTGCATCTTTCCTTTAACTACGGCGATATCCTCTTTTTAGGCAGTCAAATTTGCTGGGCTGTATATTCAATATTAGGCCGCAGCGTCATGCGTGAGCTTTCACCGGTGACTGTTACGGCTTGGGCCGGTTTAGCCGGTACTGTGGCGACGGGGCCTCTTTTGTTTTGGGACGGGGGGCATGGGGTATCCCGGATGACCTCTACAGGGGTATTATCCCTGCTGTATATGGTCATTGGCGGCGGCATCCTGGCAATGACTTGGTGGAATAGCGGCGTTAAAACTCTGGGGCCGACCAAGGCCGCTATCTTCATCAATATCATGCCTTTGGTCGGCATGACTTTTGCCGTAAGTTTCTTAGGGGAACATTTAGGCTGGCGCGAAATTTTAGGCGGGTTATCGATCATTTCCGGTGTATGCCTGATGACCCAGAGCGACCATTTATCTGACTGGTTTAAGAACCTGAAGCGGGTCGAGTCTTCGGTCCGCCACTGAGCACCTTCTTCCGGGTCCGGTTCTCTTGCTGGGGAAGAATCCGATATTTCATGGCATAGTACGAAAGTTCACCATGTGGTTCGCCTTAATAGTGCGAAGGTTGAAAAAATTATGCTATAATCTAATCCAAAAGGCCCGAGGCTAAAGGAAAAGGCATTATTGATTTTTCAACGATGGAGGGGTGGTAGCCATGGAAATCAGAACAGCGGTAAGTCCCAGAGATATTAAGGCCTATACTACCGAAAGAATGAGAGAAGAATTCTTAATTCAGGATTTATTACTGCCTGGCAAAATAAAAATGGTATATAGCCACGTGGACCGGATCATCGCCGGCGGAGCACGGCCGGCGGAACCGATTGCCCTGCAGGCGGGCAAAGAGATCGGCGCGGACTTTTTCCTGCAAAGAAGAGAAATGGGTATTGTCAATATCGGACCGGCCGGGACTGTGATGGTAGACGGCACAGAGTACAGGCTGGAGAAATCTGATGGGTTGTATGTGAGTATGGGGTCGAAGGACCTGGTATTCTCCAGTGACGATCCCAAGAACCCGGCGAAATTTTATTTCAATAGCTGCCCGGCCCACGCGGCTTTTCCGACGAAAAAGATACTGAAGAAAGACATCAAAGGTAATCACCTGGGATCGATTCAGCAATCCAACGAGCGCACTATTTATAAATACATTGATCCCCAGGCAGGAGCGAAGAGTTGCCAGCTGGTCATGGGCATGACGGTACTTGAACCGGGAAATATGTGGAACAGTATGCCTTGTCACACTCATGACCGGCGCATGGAGGTTTATTTTTATTTTGACCTGCCGGAGAATGCGGTCGTATTCCATCTGATGGGTGAGCCGGCTGAAACGCGGCACATTGTGATGAGAAATGAAGAAGCCGTCATTTCTCCCAGCTGGTCCATTCATTCCGGCGTGGGAACCGCCAGTTATACCTTTATTTGGGGAATGTGCGGTGAGAATCAGAATTTCGACGACATGGACCATGTTCCGATGGCAATACTGAAATAGCCTGGATAAAACAAAAACTATTTTCCCGGCAACATGGGAATAGCCGTTTTAGGGGATAATCTTTACAGAACAGATTATCCCTTTTTGCGTTGATTTTCTGTAAAAATCGGGGAAATGGGCTTTAACCGGAAAGGGTTTCGCCGGGAAACAACGAATATAGAAATCTGGTTTAAAACTTGCTCAAATGGTTCCATTTTCCTTTCTGAACCGCATGAACACATGATTATAAGGAGGCACCTTATTCAATGAACCAAGCAACTGACCAATTGTGCGTCAACACAATACGGATGTTGGCGGTCGATGCCATCGAAAAGGCGAAATCCGGGCATCCTGGCATGCCGATGGGGGCTGCTCCCATGGCTTATGTCCTGTGGAATAAATTTTTGCGCCACAGTCCGCTAAATCCGGCCTGGCCTGACCGTGACCGGTTTGTCTTGTCAGCCGGCCATGGTTCGATGCTCTTGTATGCTCTGCTGCATCTGACCGGTTATGATTTGCCCCTGGAAGAATTGAAAAAATTCCGCCAATGGGAGAGCCGGACTCCCGGACATCCGGAGTTCAGCTACACGGCAGGAGTGGAGACAACGACCGGCCCCCTGGGCCAGGGTCTGGCCAACGCAGTCGGCATGGCTATCGCTGAGCGTCATCTGGCGGCCAGGTTCAATCGCCCCGGTTATGATATCGTGGATCACTACACCTATACCATCGTCGGCGACGGCTGCCTGATGGAGGGAATCTCCCACGAAGCCGCCTCTCTGGCTGGCACGCTGAAACTGGGCAAGCTGATTTGCCTTTATGATGATAATCATATTTCAATAGAAGGCAGTACTGATATTGCATTTGGCGACGACAGCCTCAAACGGTTTGAAGCTTACGGCTGGCAGGTCCTGGCTGTGAAGGACGGCAATGATTTGACAGCCATTGAAGCAGCCATTGAGCAGGCTAAAAAGGATAATGCCAGACCCAGTCTAATTGCTGTTCGCACCGAGATCGGCTATGGCAGCCCGGGTAAGCAGGGAAAAGCCAGCGCTCATGGCGAGCCCTTGGGTGAGAGCGAAGTGGCCTTGGTAAAAGAAGGTTTTGGCTGGCCGAAAGAACCGTCTTTTTACGTTCCGGATGAGGCGGCGCGGCATTTTCAGGCTGTAGCCGAACAAAACAACCAGCAGGAACAGGCTTGGCAAAAACTTTTTGCCTCCTACGCCACAGGGTTTCCCGAACTGGCGGCTGAGTGGCAGCGGGGTTTAGAGGGACAGCTTCCGGACAATTGGGACCAGGATCTGCCGGTCTATCCGCCCAGTGCCAAAGGCATGGCCACCAGAGCTGCCTCCGGCGAGGCTTTGACGGCTATTGCCGGGAAAGTTCCCAATCTCATCGGCGGTTCCGCCGACCTGGCGCCATCTACTAAGACATATATGAAAGGTTTAGGTGACTTTAGCGCCGCTAACCCGGCCGGCCGCAATATGCGCTTTGGCGTCCGAGAGCATGGTATGGGATCCGTCATGAACGGCATGGCGCTCCATGGCGGTTTAATTCCTTTTGGCGCTACATTCCTGGCGTTTGCCGATTACATGCGTCCCCCCATCCGCCTGGCGGCCTTGATGCGGCAAAAAGCTGTTTATGTGTTTACCCATGACAGCATCGGTCTGGGGGAAGACGGTCCGACTCATCAGCCGATAGAGCAGGTGGCTTCCTTGCGGGTTATCCCTGAACTCACCGTCATCCGTCCGGCTGATGCCAATGAAACGGTGGAAGCTTGGCGTTACGCCATGGAAAGCCAGGAAGGGCCTGTGGCCTTGATCTTCACCCGCCAAAATGTGCCGGTGATTGACCGCAGCCGTTACGAGTCCCATGGCGATCTGTTCCAGGGTGCTTATATTGTGGATAAAGGCGGCGTTAAGCCGGATGTGATTCTGATGGGCACCGGTTCGGAACTGCATATCGCTTTGGAAGCTGCCGCTAAACTCAAGGAAAAAGGCATTACGGCCCGGGTTGTCAGCATGCCCAGCTGGGAACTGTTTGATGAACAGCCTTCTGAATATCGTGACATGGTGCTGCCGCCTTCCATAGGGGCCAGGATCGCAATTGAAGCCGGCAGCACCCAGGGCTGGCACAAATATGTGGGGGATAAGGGCGAAATCGTGGGTATGGACCACTTTGGCGCTTCCGCCCCTGCGGAGATCCTTTACGAGAAATTCGGCATTACGGCTGAGCATTTGGTAAACCGGGCGGTAAAACTCTGCCGGGGAAAATAATAAAAATGCGAAAGGGGATTCATCTACCGCAGATGAATCCTCTTTCGCATACAATATCTATTTTCTTGCCATGACGGGTGGGTGCCTTCCTTTTTTTATTAAGACAGCTCCTTCATCTTGCAAGGCGGAAATGACTGGGGCAAAAGACGCCAAGGGTTATGAAAATCCGGGGATTGAGTGTATTCATGAATAAATTCAATAAATGCCTGTGAAGCCTTAGACAGGTACTTGTCTTTTTTCCAGGCCAAACCGATGTTGATCGTAATGGGCTCTGCCAACGGCAGACTGATAATCTGCGGCGCATCTTGGGCCACCACCCTCTGCATGAGAAAAGAGATGCCGGCGCCGGAAGAGACCAGGGCTTTGATCGTTTGGATCTGAGTAGAGGAAAAAATGACGCGGGGCTGGAACTGATAGATTTGGCATTGCTCCATAATGACCTGCCGATGATAGGAATCCTCTTTCAGAAGAATAAATTCTTCATTTTTCAGTTGCTTGAAAGAAACCTGGTTTTCCCGGCTCAGGCGATGGGTGGGGGCCACGCATAACACGATGGTTTCCTGGACGATAGGGATAGTGTTGAGATTGTCCGAGTGTTCCGGCAGGATGATGATGCCAAGGTCTAATTCTTCCCGTTCCAGCATTGCGCGGGCTGCAAGGGATCCTTCCTCAAAGACCAGCAGGTCCAGGAAAGGGTGTGAATTCTTAAAATGGGTGAAAATGTCAGGGAACAAATAAGCGCCAATCATCGGGGGCACGGCTATTTTGATGCCACCTCGCTTCAACTGGCAAAAGTCGTCCATTTCTCTGACCGCTTCCCGCATTTCCCGCAGGATTTTTTCCACCCGGCGCAAAAACACCTGCCCTTCCGGCGTTAATGACACTTTTTTTTGTCGTGCGGTTAAATAGCCGGATGCCCAATTCCGTTTCCAGGTTTCGAATGGCATTCGTGACCGAAGGCTGGGCTATATGCAATTTTTCGGCGGTACGGGTAAAGTTATTGGTCTGGCAAACCATGTGAAAACATTCCAACTGTCGAAGTTCCATTCTGCACCTCGTTTCGCTTCTGGGACAGAAGTTTTCAGAATCGATTTAACTTGTCATAGCTACTTCTTATCATATCATAGAAAAAAGATATTTTAAATGAATCATAGTGCATGTTACATTTATAACAAGGATACATAGTGCTTGAAAATTTTAAAATAGGAGGGTTATTATGCGTACAGTAGAGGCCAAAGTCATTACGGCAGCCATAGCTAAACTTTGCATTGACGCCAATTACTATCTGTCTCCGGACGTCTACGATGCTTTGGTTGCTGGCAAGGAAAAGGAAGAATCGCCCCTGGGCAGAGAAATTCTGGGGCAATTGGTGGACAATGCCTGTATCGCCAGAAACCAAGCCATGCCTATCTGCCAGGACACCGGTATGGCCGTGGTTTTTATGGAAATCGGACAGGATGTTCACATCACTGGCGGCGATTTGGAAGCTGCGGTGAATGCCGGGGTAGTCCAGGGCTATAAAGAGGGCTATTTACGAAAATCAGTGGTCAATGATCCGATGTTTGTCCGCAAAAATACCGGGGATAATACGCCGGCCATCCTGCATCTCTCCATCGTTCCCGGCGACAAAATTAAAATCACCATCGCTCCCAAAGGCTTTGGCAGTGAGAATATGAGCGCGGTGAAAATGCTGACCCCTTCCGCCGGCGTAGCCGGAGTGAAGAAATTCGTCACCGATACGGTGACCGCTGCCGGGTCTAATCCCTGTCCGCCCATGGTCGTCGGCGTTGGGATCGGCGGCACCTTTGAAAAAGCTGCCTTTCTGGCGAAAAAGGCTTTGTTGCGGCCGATTAACAAGCATAATGCCGATCCGATGTACGCTAAACTGGAGGAGGAATTGCTGGAACTGGTCAACAAAACCGGCGTGGGTCCTCAAGGGTTAGGCGGGACAATTACCGCTCTGGGTGTCAATGTGGAATATTATCCTACCCATATCGCCGGTATGCCGGTTGCTATCAATATTAACTGTCATGCCACCAGGCATGCGGAAATTGAAATATAAGGAGCGTGTGGGCTATGTCACAAAAACGGATTACGACCCCTCTGACTGAAGAAACTGCCCGCTCGTTAAAAGCCGGTGACAGCGTGCTGATTACCGGTGTGATCTACACCGGGCGGGATGCGGCTCATAAACGGATGGTGGAGACTCTGGACAAAGGCGAGGCTCTGCCGGTTGATATGCGCGACCAGATTATTTATTATGTAGGTCCTGCTCCGGCTAAGCCTGGTCAGCCTATCGGGTCTGCCGGACCTACCACCAGCGGCCGCATGGATGCCTATACTCCCAAAATGCTGGCTCAAGGGTTGCGGGGTATGATTGGCAAGGGATACCGTTCGGCGGAAGTCGTGGAAGCTATGAAAAAATATGGCTGTGTGTATTTGGCCGCTACAGGCGGCGCGGCTGCTTTGATCGCTAAGACCATCAAAAAGTATGAAGTAATGGCTTATGAAGATTTAGGAACAGAAGCGATTGCCAAACTCACGGTAGAAGACTTTCCGGCTATAGTGGTGATTGACAGTCAGGGCAATAACTTCTACGAAGAAGGACAAAAACCATATCGGAGGTTATAACGTTGAACCAGACAGATTTTTATTTGCGCCGGCTTCATTCCCTGACCGGTATAGTGCCTGTAGGCTTTTTTCTCTTGGAACACATCTTCACTATCTCCCGCAGAATAGCGGGTTCAGCCGCCTTTGACGCAGCGGTGGATTTTCTGCAGAATATGCCGATGAAAGCGGGTCTGGAGATTGGCTTTATCGCTCTTCCTCTCTTATTTCACGGCATCTACGGCTTATATGCGGCTTTTGCCGCCAAAAACAATGTTGCCACTTACGGCTATTTTCGGAACTGGACCTTCTATATGCAGCGGATCACCGCTTATATCGCATTTCTTTTCATTATTTGGCACGTATGGCTGCTGCGCTTGGGTGGAGCGGGTCTGGGCGCTGTGACGAACGCTAAGACCCTCTCCACCGTGCTGCAGGATCCCATTGTTTTTTCCCTTCACATGATTGGATATATTGCCACTGTATTCCACTTTACCAACGGGATATGGGCCTTTTTGATTACCTGGGGTATTACAACCGGTTCCCGGGCGCAGTTAACCAGTCAGTATCTCTGCTGGGGGCTGTTTGTGCTGCTGAACATCGTCGGCCTGACAGCAATGATGTATTTCTGAGTTTCTAAGCTTTAGTCTACTAGGAAGGAGCAAACTATGAGCATCAAATTTATCGTAATCGGCGGCGGCGCTGCCGGCCTGACGGCTACCATGCGCATTGCCGAGCAGGGACATAAAGTAGATCTATTTTCCATCGTGCCGGTGAAACGCTCTCATACAGGCTGTGCTCAGGGTGGCATCAACGCCGCTATGAATACCAAGGGTCAGGGGGATTCCACCCAGCAGCATTTTATCGACACTGTTGTAGGCGGCGATTTTCTTGCTAATCAACCGCCGGTAAAAGCGCTGTGCGATGCCGCACCCGGCGTGATTCACATGCTGGACCGCATGGGCATGATGTTTACCCGGACATCGGAAGGGATACTGGACCTGAGGCCTTTCGGCGGCACTAAACATAAACGTACCGCCTTTTCCGGCGCTACCACCGGTCAGCAGCTTCTGTACACTTTGGATGAGCAGGTACGTCGTTACGAAGATAAAGGCTTGGTCAAAAAGTACGAAGGATGGGAATTTTTGTCTGCTGTGCTGGATGAGGCCGGGGAGTGCCGCGGCATTGTGGCCCAGCATTTGAGCACCATGGAGATTGAGGTTTTTGCCGCTGATGCGGTGATTCTGGCTACCGGCGGTATCGGCATGGTATTCGGACGCAGCACCAACGGCACTATCAGCACCGGATCGGCTGCCTCGATTGCCTATCAGCAGGGAGCATACTACGCCAACGGCGAGTTTATCCAGATTCACCCCACCGCTCTGCCGGGTGAGGACAAACGGCGCCTGATGAGTGAATCGGCCCGGGGTGACGGCGGCCGCATCTGGACCTATAAAGACGGAAAACCCTGGTATTTCCTCGAAGAATGGTATCCTGCCTACGGCAATCTGGTACCCCGGGACGTGGCGGCCAGAGCCATATTCAAAGTATGTGTGGAAATGGGACTGGGCATCGACGGCAAGAATATCGTCTACCTGGATGTTTCCCATATTGACTCGAAGGAACTGGACCGCAAGCTGGGCGGCATCCTGGAAATCTATGAAAAATTTATCGGGGAAGATCCCCGCAAAGTCCCCATGAAGATTTTCCCTTCCATGCATTACACCATGGGCGGACTGTGGACGGACTATTCTCATATGACCAGCATTCCCGGCTTGTTTGCCGCCGGCGAGTGCGACTATATGTATCATGGCGCCAACCGGCTGGGAGGCAACTCTCTAATGTCCGCCACATACAGCGGCATGGTGGCTGGTCCGGCAGCCGTAAACTTCGTCAAAGGCCGCCAGCGGACACCGGTTTCCTCCGCGTTGCTGGAAGCCGCCAAACAAAAAGAAATAGCCGCCTTTGAGCAGCTTATGAAAATGAACGGAACCGAGAATCCCTATGTGATTCACCGGGAAATGGGCGACTGGATGACCGAGAATGTGACGATTCAACGCTTTAACGCCAAATTGCAGGAAACTGACAATAAGCTGCAGGAACTGGAAGAACGCTGGGAAAAGGTCGGCGTCAGCGACCACTCCTGCTATTCCAATCAGGTGGTTATGTTTACCCGGCAGCTCCATCATATGCTCAAGCTTTCCAGGGTCATCACCCAGGGCGCTTTGCGGCGCAATGAAAGCCGCGGTTCACACTTTAAACCCGAGTTCCCGGAACGGGATGATGAAAACTGGCTGAAAACCACCAAGGCGGCTTATTCCGCCGATGGCCCGGTCTTCTCCTACGAGCCGGTTGATACGTCGCTGTTAGCGCCTCGGGCGCGGCGCTATGATGTTGACAACAACTCCGCCGCCAAGAAGGAGGCCAAGTAACCATGACATCGATATCGAAATCAGAAGCAAAAACAGTTCGTTTGATTATCAAGCGTCAGGACAGTCCGGAAACGGCGCCTTATACCCAGGAATTCGTCGTGCCTTACAGCGATAATATGAATGTGGTCACTGCCCTGATGGAGATTCAAAAGAATCCGGTCACCAGCGACGGCAAGGAAGTAAACCCGGTTGCCTGGGACTGCAACTGTCTGGAAGAAGTATGCGGCGCCTGCACGATGATCATTAACGGCAAAGCCCGGCAGTCTTGCTCCGCCTTGATTGATCAACTGGAGCAGCCCATTCGTCTGGCTCCTTTGACCAAATTTCCGGTGGTGCGGGACCTGATTGTAGACCGCAGCCGGATGTTTGAGGCACTGAAAAAAGTCAAGGCCTGGATCAATGTGGACGGCACCTGGGATCTGGGGCCGGGGCCGCGTATGGCTCAGAAAAATCAGGAAGAAGTATATCCTCTTTCCCGTTGCATGACCTGTGGCTGCTGCATGGAAGCCTGCCCGAACTTCAATGACAAATCCGACTTCCTCGGCCCGGCGCCCATTAGCCAGGTCAAACTGTTTAACGCCCATCCCACCGGCAACCTGCAAAAGGATGAACGATTGACGGCGCTGATGGGACCCGGCGGCCTGGCCGCCTGCGGCAATGCCCAAAACTGTGTGGCAGCCTGCCCCAAATCCATTTCCCTGACCAAGTCTATTGCCGACCTGAACCGCCAGGTCAATCGGTTTGCGTTAAGCAAACTGTTTGATCAGTAACTCGCTCACAATCATTCCTTTCTATCTGTCAAACCCTTTAAACAGATGCCATGGCTCAGGCCATAGACATCTGTTTAAAGGGTGTTTTATTATAGCCGCTAGGAATCTGTTGCAAAACTCATCTGTGGCCTCGAATCTGAGACCGTTCGGTCTCCAGGAAGGAATTTTTCGCCGGGAGCGGGAATGTAACGGGAAAGCTTTGGTTACATTACGACTGTGTACCGCAAAGGAGGGATTCGGCGTGATAAACTATATCAGGATATGGCGCTTATTCTTGCTGACATTACTCTTAACAAGCTGGATCATAAAGGGGCCGGCCCTGGCGGCGCCAGACCCTTTAGCAGCTGCCATTGACAGTCCGGTCAGGCTGACGGCTGAGCAGGTCTATGTGGCCGCAGCACGGGTCATCAGGCAGGAGAGGATGTTCCGTCTGCTGATCGGCCTGATCGCTATCGGCGTTGTGCTGTCAGTTATTATGTGGCGACGGAATCGCGCGGGTTTTAAGCGAGAATTGGCCAAGTCACAGGATGTCCTGCGGCCGGCTCTGTTATATGACGTACAGAAGGTCAGCGGTCAGTCGGTATTTACCCTTTCTAAACCGCTGGTTTCTATTGGTCAGGCTGTGGAAGAAGGTCGCAACGGAGTGGATATTCCCCTGCCCATTACGAACCTTGCTGCTGTACAGGCCGTGCTGGAATATAGAACCGGCGCTTTTTACCTGGTCAACTATAACGAAGGGGTTGCCCTGACGGTAAATGGGCTTCCGGTACTGGATGAGGCCCGTCTGAAATCCGGCGATCAGATTTGCATCGCCAGCCGTCCCTTTCGTTTTTTAGTCCCCGGCGATAAGGAGTATACCGATCAACGGCGGCAATGCGGGCTGGGAGACTGTTGAACAGAAAGGCATTTGAATCTTTTTGCACAGAATAAGAGATACAAATCCTCACATACTATTTGGAGACTATTTTTTAGGAGGTGAGGATCAGTGGCATTGTCGAATGTAAAATGCGGCGTATCCAACTGTAGGTATTGGGAGTCCGGCCAGCGTTGCAACGCTTCCGCTATTGAGGTCCATACGGACAATGGCAGCGGCCAGGCTAACCAAAGCCGCGAAACCAACTGTAAGACCTTTGAAACAACCAGATGATAAGAAGCAAATGACCCGGCGGCGCCGGGTCTGTTTCTTTTTACACTATAGCTTGTGTTTACCGGAAATATGGTCAATGGTGATACGGACAACCTGAGTGTGATCCTGACTTTTTTCTATGTAATCATACCCTTCAGGAATGTAGGCAGCGCTGTATTTTTGGACAAGCGCTTTCAACGCGATAATTTTTTCATGCTCATCGGCCAGGCCGGCCCGGCCGAACACCATTATACTTTCATAGTCAGTGTTGAATTGGTCCGGCAATAGCTGGCTGCGCCCGACCACGGTAAAACCCACCTTAGCGTTGTGCCGGATATTGTTCAACTTCACGCCTTCCCAGGCGCAGTGAAAGTATAAAACGCCATTGACCAGCACATAGTTCAATGGCGTGGCATGGGGCTGACCGTCAGGATCCACTGTTGCCAGCACTCCATATGCTCCGGCTGACAGCAAGTCAAGCGCCTCATCCCGTGTCATTTGCTTCTCGGAGCGTCGCATCGCTTTCATTGATTTCACTCCTTCTGGTTTATTCATTGAGCAGGGAATATTCATGGATTGTATATACTGATATTGTAGCAGATTCACGAGCCAAAAGCTTCTTTAAATATTAAAAAAGTTTAGTTTATCGGCAGGGAGATGTACGGCTGCTTGTAGAATTTATTAAAAACGCACAAGGCGTAACAAAAGGAATATCAATTTTAAGA
>NZ_AFGF01000114.1 GCF_000219125.1 Acetonema longum DSM 6540 | reverse complement strand
CTTCGCCGTCCAAAATCTTACGCGGGAGAAGCAGCGATTCATGAACTACCTCTTCATGAAATGCTCCGGCCTCGCCCAGGAGAAGACTTTTTCCAATACCTTCGGTAAGGCGGCGCTGGCGGTTTTTGAAGAGTTTGAAACCCCAGATGATATTGCCAACATGGATATTGACCAACTGGCTTCGTTTATCGCGCAGAAGGGAAACAATCGCT
>NZ_AFGF01000113.1 GCF_000219125.1 Acetonema longum DSM 6540 | reverse complement strand
GCCCCGTCCCCCCTTTGAAGGACAGTAGAAACACGTAGTATACTGTAATCAGAGAGGGGAATGAAAATGTTCAAACAGTTTAGCGCTGAGTTTAAACTGCAAGCAGTGAAAAGGGTAGAAACGACCGGCGAGCCGGTATCCAAAGTAGCAGCCGAATTAGGAATCAATGAAAATACGCTTCATGGCTGGTTAAAAAGGTATCGAGAAAAGCCCGATACTCCGTTCCCTGGCAGCGGCAAGCTCAGTGCGGACGATGAGCGTTTGAGAAAACTGGAGCGAGAAATCCGCGATCTACGGGAGGAAAACGAGATTTTAAAAAAGGCGGCTGCTTACTTCGCGAAGAACCAGAAATAAAACGGTTTGAATTTATCAAAGCCCACCGCCAAACTTATCGGGTGGCGAAGCTGTGCAAAACGCTGGGGGTATCCCGTAGCGGCTACTATGCATGGGAAAAACGCCCGAAAAGCCAAAGAGACTTACGAAACGAGGCCATTTTGGAGCAAATTCAGCAAATCCATCAGACGAAGCGCCAGACCTATGGTTGTCGTAAAATCCATCAAGAGTTGCGCCGTAAGGGTCTGAAACTGAACCATAAGCGAGTGGAACGCCTGATGAGTCAGGCAGGCATTCGTGCTAAAACGGCTCAAAAATATAAAGCCACTACCAATTCGAAACATTCCCTCCCCGTTGCCGAAAACCTGTTAAACCGAGATTTTACAGCCTCCAAGCCCAATCAAAAAATGGTCAGCGATATAACCTATCTCTGGACCGAGGAAGGCTGGCTATACGTGGCTGCCGTCCTCGACCTATGCGGTCAACGAGTGGTCGGAGTATCCATGAGTGAGCGGATGACCAAAGAACTGGTCATTCAGGCGCTAGACAGTGCCTGCAAGCGCGTTCGGCCGCCCCGGGGAGTACTCATTCACTCAGATCGTGGCAGTCAATATTGCTCCAATGATTATCAGGACTTACTCAAAAAGCACGGCTTTATTTGCAGCATGTCCAGGAAGGGCAACTGCTGGGACAACGCCCCGATGGAGGCTTTTTGGGGCAAGATGAAATATGAATGGCTGGTCGGACAACGGTTTCAAACACGCGAACAGGCCCGCGCCGCCGTATTTGAATATGTGGAAATCTTTTATAACCGGCAACGGATTCATGCCACCAATGGCTACCGGACTCCCGAAGAGTACTATCTGTCGGCTATGGCCGCCTAAGTGTGAAATATTAAGCTATCCTGTGAAAAACTATGTTATCCTTGTGTTTTTCCTGTCTATTGATCGGGGGACGCCGC
>NZ_AFGF01000112.1 GCF_000219125.1 Acetonema longum DSM 6540 | reverse complement strand
CGCCTTGGATCTCAATGGTTTTTTCCGCCGCTACGGCAGCTCCCTGGATGTTGACCTGGTTCTTGCCGGTAATGGTGATGGTTTCTCCGCTAAGCTGGCTTCCCTGATGAATATTTACGTATTCAGAGTAGCTGGAGCCTTGATAGGCGACAGCGACTCTCCGTTCCTGGGAGACGCTTTCGATGTCGATGTCTTGGGCGGCGGTGAGAGTGAGGTCTTTGCCGGCACTTAAGACGGCTCCCTGGTTGAGGATGGAGCCGGCGGTGGCGTTGAGGGTGAGGTTTCCTGTAGCGGTGATGCCGGCGGTGTCGAGGAGATAGGTCTGTTCTAATTCTTGC
>NZ_AFGF01000111.1 GCF_000219125.1 Acetonema longum DSM 6540 | reverse complement strand
TAAACGTTGCCTAGATTAAAGACGCTTCGTAGTATTGGCTTACCGCTATTGCCGGGGATTTGAAAAGGCTGAATGTTTAGCAGTCATCTTTTTCAAATCTCCCATGCCGAGCGGTAAGCCAATTGCTTTTGAGAACGTATTAAGCCAAGGTGCCATACGTATTTGCTCCTGCATGCTTAAAAAGTCGCCGTTTTCCATAGAACCAAAAGATACA
>NZ_AFGF01000110.1 GCF_000219125.1 Acetonema longum DSM 6540 | reverse complement strand
CGCCGTAGACGTAAATAAAAATGATATTAAAAATTAATTCTGATTGTTATTACTTACGATATATACTCTCTAATACTCTTTGGTGATAAGCTAAATCTTCTTCTTCGGCATCATATATAACTTGTCTCGAAAAAAACTCGGAAAGCTTTGAATAATCGTAATATGAATTATCCGTCCACGAGCATAAGAAGATTTTTGGAATGCTTTTATATTCGAATAAGTTGCTAATAGCCTCTTTCTTTAGACTTCTGCACAAAGCATCAATAGGGTAAAAAATAGCAAAATCGAATCTATTGCTTGTTTTCCTCCAAGTAGATGATGTATTAAAACTATCAAATTCATAATAATTATTCGATAGTTTAATTTGGGCTCCAGCAGAAGGCTTTTTCGATAGGCCAATAAAAATATCATCTGTAATATTGTCCATAGAATTTATTCTGAATAGAATATGGGCATTTTTGTAATGCGTATTCAAAATCTTCATAACTAATTTGTGTTTTTCATATTGATGTGTTCCAGTAATTAGTACACATTTTTCATCTGACTCTAAAAAATTTTCTATATCTTTTATTGCTTGTTGTTTCCTATTCATATATAAGTCTCCCTCAACACCGCATTGACACTTTTGATAAGAAATTGCTCAATATTTTACCTAGGTAAGTCTCTAGCCCGGTGATATAAAAGGCCTGGGCAATAGCATCTTTTCCTAATCCAAAAATTAAAAAGCACCATCTAAAGTATCAAAGTATACCAAAGGCCAACTCCGGCAGACGTCAGCTTTTTGTAGTAATAAATTCAGATGAGTTAATACCTTTAATAACATCATCACGCTTTATGTCAAATCCAAGTAAATTTGTTTTTTCTATTTCCTGAGACATGACCCTTATGTAATTTCTTCCATTATTTAAAGAATAGTCTATTAGAACCAATAATTTATCTTCTGGTCGAGACACAGCAACATAATGTAAATATTTATCATCAACATTTGCTAAATTAAAATCGCCAGCTTGAATAATTATTTGGGAATACTCTAATCCTTTGGCGGAATGAATAGTCGTTATAACATGATTATATTTTTGCGGATTATAGGTAGGAATATAAATAGGATTGTTAATAACCGAAAAAAGCTCCTGAATTTCATTAGAAGTCTTTTCTGAGCACGTATAGCCTAAATATTCATAGAATTTTGCAGTTTGTTTACTAAACTCATCTAGATTTGAAGTATTGCTTTTTAAGTCGGAGAGCATTTGTTTAATTTTCTTAAAACTAAATGCGTCAGAAGATGGTATTTCAGCTATAACGTCATACTCTGAGAATCTATCCTGTATCAAGTAAAAAGCAAGTGTGCGTGCTATCCAAATATGTTCACTTTCTAAATTACTATTGTCAAGTGGTGATGCAGGTAAATATATAAAATTGATTCCCTTCGATTGCAAATGCTGACTCCATACATCAGCATCATCATTTTTTCGAACTAAAAATGCACAATTTTTTGTTAAATCTAGCCATTTAGAAATAAAACTTGATGCAAAGTCTCTTTCTCTATATGCAAAACCTATAATTTCATTATTAAATTCACTTTTCTGGTAATTATCTCGTACATCATCCATAAACAAATTAGAGTAATTCTGAATTGGAACATTTGACCTAAAGTTATGTTTAAGTTTAAATTCCTTGAATAACTTAGTGTCAGCAATAATACTCTTAAACCCCTTGACATAGCCCCCTCTCCATCCATATATGGACTGTTTTATATCACCAACAATAAAAAGCCGAATTCCTATTTCTTTGCAAATATACATAAAGAGGTTATGCATATCAACATCACTATCCTGATATTCATCAATGTAAATTCGATAATATTTTGAATTTAAAAATTGCCTTGCCGCTTTAGAGTTTTTTAGAATTTGAAGGGCAAGTTGAAAGGCAAAATTATAGTGGTTATTCCTGAATTTACAAAGGAATCCTTTTTCTTTGATAATTCAAATATGCTATTAATATTTCTTGTTTTTAGCGTTTTGCATAACTCTATCATGTTAATCATTTTTGCGGATTGCAAATAATCAACAGCATTTTTCTTTGTATTCTTAGCTAAATCATCCATCTTTGTTGGGATTATTTCGTATAAATCGTTTTCTAAATCTATTCTGGAAATGAAAATTTTGTTGTTTCTTAGCAAATTACATTCTATTTTATATCGGTTATCAAAAATATCTCTTTGTATATCTTTCTTATTGGTTTCAAAATTTTTACAATCAACATTATTTGTATTACAAATTTTATCTTCCCCGATCAGACTCAGGCAACGGTTCAGTCCTAGCAAGTTATATTCTTTTTTCTTCTCATTTAATTTCAAATCATTATCGGTTTTTACTATTACCTTAATCCCTAAAGGTTTTAAAACATTGTAATATTCAGCAAAATTGATTCCATCTACCTCAAGAATATATCCCCCAAAAGATTCGTAATTACTGCATTTATTTTGCATAATTGTTTCAAACAATATTTTTTCCGATGGCCCTTCAACTAATAATACGAAATCTGCATATATCGCATCAGCAAGATTTTGATTTAGCTTTTGTTTTAATTTCTTATATTCATCGGGGACTCGGTAAGAGTAAGATTTCCCATCGGTTTTCCCATCCTTAAATAGTTTAATCAAATTTACGTTATCCATTTGACCAAGCAAAAGGGAAGAATGAGTTGTCATAAACATATGTTTATATAATTTATCCGTAAATAATTGATGTGATAATGATATTTGCATTGACCGATGCAAATGATTTTCTAGTTCTTCAATTAAGAAAACATTAATCTTTTTTTCTTCAAGCTTTTTATTTTCTAGAGATAACAGTGTATAGGCTAAGATTTTTCTACGACCATCTCCTGATGTTGGATATGTTTTATCCGATTCGTAGCAGATATATGGCGTTAATTTTGAGTGAATATTATCTAATTCAATTTCCGAGCGAATTGCAATAGAAAGATTTTTCTCATTTCGATAGTTTTGATATTGTGATTTTATTTCGTTTTCGAGACTTTTAATATTTGCTAGTTTTGCTATATTGCCATTTAACCCTTCAATTGTCTTTTTAATCTTTTCCCGTTCTTCTTCACTAAGACTTTTCTCATCTCTGAAAATTTCGCGAGTATATTTTCTAAATGCTGATTCAAGCTGTATTGAAGAGTCTATGTAGACAATATTAAATATATTATCTAATTCATAATTAGCCTGGTAGCTTGGAATATCTTCTAAATTTTCAATATCATTGCCCCAATAAAGTTTTGGCTCAGCGCATAACTTTTCTTTATTATAATCAGCAATAAGTTGAATATATACAAACTCTGTTGTACTAGAAATTGCCCCTCGCATATATTTGTAAATCTTTTTGGTATCATCATCGTTGCTATCGCGAATATCTATTTTAAGGGTAATTCTGATTGTCTTAGAAATATTCTTTTGAAAAAAGTCACAATCAGCCAAACCAAGCCTTCTATAGTTTCTATCAAGTAAAAATCGAATGGCACATAGAAAGTTAGTTTTTCCTATATCATTTAATCCAAAAAGTATATTTTTGTTCATCAATTTCAATTCTAAGTCTAGAAAATTTCTGAAGTTCTCTATTTTTATACTTTCAAAATTCAAATTTCAGGCCTCCAGTAAATCTTGATAATGAAGACAACTTATATACAAATTTATCCATTCGACATTATGTATCAATATCCTTCTTAGAAGCATTCAGTGGATTTCTTTGCTCAATAAAAAATCTCTTCTTTGATACGTATAA
>NZ_AFGF01000109.1 GCF_000219125.1 Acetonema longum DSM 6540 | reverse complement strand
TCTTGGGACGGCAATTTCTATATCGCCCAGGCTAGTCTTTAGTGTTTTTTCGCTGTAGCCGTTACGGCTATTATCGGTTTCCTTATTACGATAGTCGTACTTGCTATAGCCTAATTCGTCGTCTAATTCACCTTCCAGGCCATTTTCTAAAACGGTACTTACCATTTCCTTGAACAATTCCTGGACTCCGGCAACATCGTTAATTCCGGCTCCTTGTAGCAGTTCTAATAATTTTTTTCTTTGTT
>NZ_AFGF01000108.1 GCF_000219125.1 Acetonema longum DSM 6540 | reverse complement strand
AAATAATTCGTAGTTCAAAACTGTTTGGCAACTTGGAATTTATCTATTCTCTAAATTATAGTGCTCATGGCATAGTAATTTGTATGTTACTGATGTTCTCATCCTTACGAGTAGGAAAACTTTTGAAACAATCTGGTAGATGGGTGAGGATTATATCTCGCACATTTTCATCTGCAACAAAAAGAGTCAGTCTCGGGCCCCAATCATGGTCCATCGAAATAGGCTGATCATAGCCTAAGACATCGGAGCCTTCTCCGACAGGCATCATGCGGTGTGTTAGCTAATAATGGCTGAATAGCTTCTAAATACAATTGATAAGATAAAGCTCTTTCTTTTTATAAACTTTAGCAAGCAGTCGCCCTCCTTTTTAATTGGACTTTCAAAATTTCACCAGAAAAATATTAGATTTTAAAGTATTATAACCTGATGATAAATTCCCTGCTTATCATCAGGTTATATAAATATTGAAATGTGGCTACAGCAAAAAGCCAAGCCGATCAGCAAGAGGCTTGGCTCAAAACCTCGACATAGCCAATGGCAGTAACCGCTGTGACGGCTCAGACTCTAATATGGAGCCTCAAAAGCCTGATGTTTTCTGACTTTGTCTGCGGAAACATATACCATATTTCCCCACAGCCCTTGAACCCAGGCCCCGCTTGGCTTCAAGGGCTGTGTTTTCTTTTCAGCCAAACTGTACACTCCACGTGCATAGAGTTAACATAATGGCTGAAAAGAAAACACCTGCTGGATGTTCACCCCATACGTACTGTATTTTGATACACAGACTAACTTTCTTGACGGTACCCTATAACAAGGAAGTGGACAATCACCTGATTAGCTGATTCCGGCAAAAGCCTCTAAAATTACATCAGGTTTTGCCGGTAAGATCGTAGTACTAAATTTTTTGCCGAACTCCAATGGTTTTGAGTTAAGTCTTTGGGCCAACGGATTGTCGGTAATAAAATAGTGGCAATAAGGTAACGCACTTT